>CAZKQC010000025.1:0-12142 GCA_964554825.1 uncultured Planctomycetales bacterium | reverse complement strand
TGCGGGTAGTATCTATATAGATTGCATCCTGGGCTTTCTTGAGAGGAGCGACCTCCCTGGTTGAATCTATGGTGTCGCGGTTGTTTAAATCGGCACAAATCCCTTCCAAAGTAACCTGTTGCCCTGATTCTATTAATTCTTTATAGCGCCTCTTGGCGCGTTCCGGGAATTCGGCATCGATGTAAAATTTCCTGTCTGCATCCGGAAAAACTACCGTTCCTATATCGCGGCCGTCAAGCACGCTGTTTTTCCGGGTCCCCATCTTTCTCTGCAGCCTGACCATGACCTCCCTGACCCCCTTTATTTTGGCAATATCAGAGACCCAGCGGGTTATGCCCGGCTCTCTTATCTGCCTGGTCACATCCTTACCGTCCAAGGCTATCTCTATGGAGCCCTCGCTGGTGTTCTTCAGGTCAATAGCGGTATTCTGGGCCATCTTAACCAGCGAGGCTGCATCCTTTAAATCTATCTTTTCTTCCAGGGCCTTGAGGGTCAGCGCCCTGTACATGGCGCCTGTGTCAAGATAAAGGAATCCGAGGCGCCTGGCTAACATCCTGGCAACCGTACTCTTGCCTGCGCCCGCAGGTCCGTCGACAGCAATAATCATCCCAGGATTTCCCTTTTATGCTTTGCTTCTTTCAGTATTTTAACCAGGGCCAATTCATCTCTGTTTTTAATAGCTGCTTTTATCCTCGCCAGATTACGCTCCAGAAGCGATATGCTCTTTAGCATATTCTCTCTATTGCTTAAGAATATATCCGCCCAAATCTTGCCGTCAGAAGCGGCAAGGCGCGTAGTATCCCTAAGTCCGGTAGAGGCAAACCTCAAATAGTTACCGGGCATACTGGCAATGGTAGAAAAGGCAGCGGCATGCGGCAGATGACTGACAAAAGAAAGGACCTCATCATGCTTGGCCGGGGACATAGGAATGACTTTTGAGCCAAGTTTATTCCAGAGCATTTTTACTTTCTTCGCTGCCCTGGCATCGGTTTTATCAGTGGGGGTAAGCACGCAGACAGAGCCCCTGAAGATATCGGCGGCGGCGTATTGAATACCGTGTTTTTCCGAGCCTGCCAGTGGATGAGCGCCCACAAAGCGGGGAAAGATCCTCTCTAGCCTAAAGACAATCTCTTTTTTTGTGCTCCCCACATCAGTAACTATGCAATCCGGCCTGATGATCCTGGAAATAGCCGGAGCTAAATCCAGGATCGTGCCCACCGGGGCTGCAAGAATAACCAGGTCCGCACCCTTAATAATTCTTAAATCCTGCGAGCCCTCATCTATCGCGCCAATCTTGCTGGCTAACAAAAGCGTCGACTTACGGCGGCTAAAACCAACTACCTCGCAAGCAAGCGCGTTCTTTTTCAAAGCTAAGGCTACGGAACCTCCGATTAATCCCGTACCTATAATCGCTGCTTTTTTAAACAATCTCATTAAATCTCTCTCTTGGCGGTTTTAGCCAGCAATCCCAGCTCTGTCATAAGCGTACTAAAATTAGAGGGTAAAAGTGACTGTGCACCGTCAGACATGGCATCCTCCGGATGGCTGTGCACTTCAATAATCAACCCGTCCGCTCCGCAGGCCAGGGCTGCTTTAGAAAGCGGGGAAACCAGCCCCCATTTACCGGCAGCGTGGCTGGGGTCAACGATAATCGGCAGGTGTGAAAGCTGCTTGACTACGGGTATTGCGCTTATATCCAGGGTATTGCGCGTTGAGTCTTCAAACGTCCTGATGCCGCGTTCGCATAACACCACGTCGAAATTCCCCTCCGATAATATATATTCTGCTGACATAAGGAGCTCTTTAACCGTGGAAGACATCCCGCGTTTTAAGACCACAGGTTTTTTAGCAACGCCTACTTCCTTCAATAGATTAAAATTCTGCATATTGCGCGCGCCGACCTGAAAGACATCGGCATATTTGGCAACCAGCCCTACATCGCGGGGGTCCATTACCTCGCTGATTGTAACCAGGCCCAGTTCATCCCCTACCTGTTTTAAAATTTTAAGGCCTTCTTCCCCCAGCCCCTGGAAGCTGTATGGAGAGGTGCGCGGCTTAAATGCCCCGCCCCGCAATACCGTGGCACCCGCTTTCTTCACCTCTTTGGCAGTCTCGTATAAGGTATCGGCATCTTCTATTGCGCAGGGCCCGGCCATAATTACAATCTTTTTTCCGCCTATCTCCACCCCCTTGCCTAAATCAATAACCGAGTCCTGCGAACGGAATTCACGGGAGACCAGTTTGTAAGGCGCAAGCACCGGGATTACTTTTTCTACGCCGGGAAAAACCTCCAGGGGGGTAACCCTAAGGATATCTTCCGGCCCGATCACTCCGATAATCGTACGTTCCGTTCCTTTTGAAACATGAGGTTTCAACCCAAGCTTCTGCACCTTTTCGATAATATGGTTCACCTGCACATCTGTGGCGTCAGGCCTTAATACAATAATCATTTATTACCTCCGTCAATGGGGGGATCTATAAGACTTTCTTCAATACCTTGATAAACCTTTCGTTTTCTTTTTTTGTGCCTATGGTCACGCGGATAAAATCCTTCAAGCCGTACTGTTTCATATCCCTCACAATTACCCCGAATTTAAGCATCTCGCGGAATACGACGCTACAATCCTTACCTGTATCTATAAGTATGAAATTAGCTACGGATGGCAGATATGCAATCCCCATCCTGTCCAGGCAGGCGTAAAGGTAAATCTTCCCTTCTAATACCGTCTTCTTCGTCTCGGATAAGAATTTCTTATCCTCCAGTCCAGAAAGCGCGGCTGCCTGAGCCAGGAGATTAACGTTAAAGGGCTGCCTGACCCTCTCCATATAAGCTGTTAGCTCGGGCCTGGCTATCGCATACCCTATCCGAAGCCCGGCTAAACCATAGGCCTTGGAGAATGTCTTCAGGATTATTATATTTTTGTTGTTCATATATTTCAAGCTGACCGGAAAATCGTCTACGTCGATAAAGGTATCATACGCCTCATCCAGGACCAGGACTAAATCCTCGGGCAGGTCCTCTATAAAATCCGCAAGTTCATACCTGGTTACGTAAGTACCCGTGGGGTTATTGGGATTGGCTATAAAAATCAGCTTAGTAAACTTATCTATCTTTCTCTTGATAGCCTCCAGGTCGTATTTGAAATACTTAAGCGGCACGGTAATAATCTTACGGTTATTAACCTGGGAAATAATCCCGTACTCAAGAAAGGTATTATCCGCGGTAATGATATTCTCTTCATCTTCCACGAAGGTCTTGATAATAACGTCTATAAGTTCATCCGAGCCGTTGCCTAAGACAAAATTAAAGGGTTTGAGGCCGAATATTTTGGCGAGTTTCCTTTTTAGATAAAAACCCTGGCTGTCCGGATAGCGGTTGACCGCAGAGAGGCTCTTTTTTATCGCCTCTTTCGCCTTAGGCGATACCCCCAGAGGATTCTCGTTAGAGGCGAGCTTAATAACCTCTTTTAACCCCAGCTCCCGCCTGGTCTCCTCTATGGGCTTGCCCGCTATATAGGCAGTGGTCTTAAGTATATTTTTTCTGATCAAACTCATTTCGTTATTCTCCTATCGGGTAAGAACCCAGCACTTTCAAAAATCTGCATTTATTTTCCAGCTCTGAAAGTGCCTTCTTCACTTTCGGGGTATCCCTGTGCCCCTCTAAATCCAAAAAGAAATAATAATCCCAGGCCTTTTTCTTGGAGGGCCTGGACTCAATCTTGGTCAGGTTAATCTTGTATTTCTTAAAAGGCATAAGCATATCCTGAAGCGCGCCCACCTTGTCTTTTATGGAAAAGATTACCGAGGTCCTGTCTGTTCCGGTGCGCTTAACATCGGCCTTGCCGATTACCAAAAAGCGCGTAATATTATGCGGCGAGTCTTCGATATCCCGGGCAACCACTTTTAATTTGTAGGTCCTGGCCGCTAACAAAGAGGCGATGCAGGCGCTGCTTTTTTCTTTACGCGCGATCTGGGCTGCCTGGGTAGTGCTAAATACGTCTATCTTTTCAGCCCGCGCTAGATTCTCCTGTAGCCAGATACGGCACTGCCCGAATACCTGGGGGTTAGAATAGATGCGCCTGATTTTAGCCTTAGGGCAATTCGCCAAAAGGTTGTGCGATACGTAAAGAATAACCTGCGCGCAAATCTTCAAATCAGAATCCACGAACATATCCAGGGTGTGACTGACCGCGCCCTCTATTGAATTTTCTATCGGCACTACCCCGTAATCAGCGTTCTCTTTTTCCACTTCAGTGAATACGTCGGTAATGCTGTTACAAGGCAGATACTCTACCTGCGAGCCGAACCTCTTGATGGCAGCCAGATGAGTAAAGGTAGCCTCCGGGCCCAGATAGGCAATGCGGGGAGGCTTACCCATAGAAAGGCTGCAAGACATAACCTCGCGGTATATCGCCTCAAGCGCTCCGGGTGAAAGCGGACCCTGGTTTAAAGCCTTTATCTTACTGAGGACCTCTCTTTCCCTGTCCGGGGAATATACCGCCAGGCCCGAGCTTCGCTTAAGACTGCCTATACTTGAGCCGATCTTTGCGCGTGCATTAAGAGCCGAACTATATTCTTATCGATACTGTCAATTTGTCTGCGCAGATTTTTCAGGTTCACCTTCTACCTCCTTATTCTGCTGGGCGAGTGTTGAGAAATTTTCTATCTTAGGCAGTTCCTCAAGGGATTTAAGGCCGAAGTACTCCAGGAACTGCCTGGTAGTCCCGTAGACCTTAGGCCTGCCGGGAGATTTTTTCCTTCCGGTCACCCGGATAAGGTCCTTATCCAAAAGGCTCTTCATTACGCCGTCAATATTCACATTACGCAGCGATTCTATATCCAGGCGCGTGAGGGGCTGCTTATAGGCAATTATAGCCAGCGTTTCAAGCGCGGGTTTAGAAAGCTTCTCTACGTTACGCTGCTTATACAATTTTTTTAAGAATGGGGCAAGCGCAGGTGCTGTAATCATCTGAAAACCGCCGGCGATCTCGGTGATGCGTATACCGCGGTTTGAGCTTTCATACCCCTGATTCAACTCTCCCAAAATAGAGCGTATCTCCTGGGTCTCCAGGCTGCCCAGCACATTTCTCATCTGTTCGATGGTTAAGGGCTTATCGCTGGAAAAAAGCATTGCCTCTATCACCGCCCGGTTATTATCCTGTGCCATATTTACCTGGACCTCTTCTGTTTATAGACTTCGTTAAGCAGCTCTTCTGTGCTGGCTATTGTCCCTGCCCTCTCCAGCGCCTTCTTTATCATCGAGCTGGCCTCAGGCCTCTTGTACTCCAGCTGCATAAGCACTGCCAGGGCTTCCTCTTCGATATCCGTGGCCTTCTGGGAGCGTTCTTTTACCTTTTTATCCTGGATAAGCCCGAACTTGCCTACTTTATTCTGCAGCTTAGCTACGATCTCCCTTGCCCTCTGCTGGCCTATACCGGGGAGGGATTTCAAAAAAATAGTATCCGCTTCGTCTATTGCCTGGGCGATCAAAGAAATGGGCTTACTCAGCGCCTTAAGTGCGGCCTTTGGCCCGATGCCGGAAACGGTTATGAAAACCTCAAAGAATTCCTTTTCTATCTCGTTTAAAAAACCCACCAGCACAGGCGTGCTTTTGGCCGGCTCAGACTGCAGGTAATGATAGGTTATCAGCCTGATCTTGCCTTCGCTGTCTACGCCCTCATCCAGATGCTGCATTACCGCGCTGGGGATCAATACCTGATAAGATATGCCTCCCACGTCAATCACCAGGTGGTTGGGGCCTCTCTCTGTTATCTTGCCGCAGATACGTGCGATCATCTAATTAAGCTTTGTTATTTTATCGATGCGCTCTATATGAAAATGCGCGATAGCCAGGGCCAGCGCGTCAGTCACATCCGTATATTTTGGTAATTTGTTTATGCCTAGCGTAACCGCCACCATCTTCTGCACCTGATACTTGCCTGCCAGACCCTTGCCCACAATCGCCTTCTTAACCCGCGTTGCAGGATATTCAACCAGGGCAATCCCAGCCTCTGCCGCGGCAAGGCATATCACGCCCCGCGCCTGGCCTAAGATATGCGCCGTAGTAGGGTGCCGGTAGTGCGCATACAATTTTTCCAGGACCATCACCCCGGGCCTCGTTTCGGATATCAGTTCCGTTATTGCCCGGTGTATCTTGTTTAAACGCGAGGAGATATCTTGCTTAGGAGAAGTAACTACTACCCCTGCCTCAACCAGGGACGTTTTGTTGTTTCTTACGTCAATAATCCCGTAACCGGTAACCGACAGGGCAGGGTCAATCCCTAGAATTCTCATTCTTCAGAATTAGCCATCTCTTCCAGGATCTCATCCGGGATATCAAAATTGGCGTAGACCTGCTGCACATCGTCATGCTCTTCCAGGGCGTCTATTAACGAGAGTACCTGCTTAGCCTCATTACCTACGACTTTTACTAAAGAAGAAGGCACCATAGTCAACTCTGCATCCTGCCATTTTATACCCTTAGCTTCAATAGCCTGCTTGACCTTTTCCAGGTCCTGCACGGAAGTGGTTATTTCGTAATTCTTATCATCGGATTTAAAGTCTTCCGCACCCGCATCCAGGGCGATAGACATCAACTCATCTTCTTTGGCCTGGCTCTTCTCTATCATTATATAGCCCTTCTTAGTAAACATCCAGCTCACAGAGCCGGCTCCAGCCATATTTCCGCCTCTTTTAGACATGATGTTGCGGATCTCGGCAGTGCTGCGATTCTTATTGTCGGTAAGCGCCTCAATCAAAATAGCTACTCCTCCGGGTGCATAGGCCTCATACATAACCGCCTCATAAACTATGCCTGGCAATTCTCCTGTGCCGCGTTTGATAGCCATCTTAACGTTATCCGAGGGCATATTCGCCTCTTTAGCCCTGGCCATGACTGTGCGTAACCTTGAGTTGTTATCGATATTGCCGCCTCCCTCGCGGGCAGCTACGATAATCTCTTTGATGATCTTGGTATAAGCGGAGCTTTTTTTGGCATCCGCCACCGCCTTCTTTCCTTTATTCGTTTTCCATTTTGAATGACCGGACATGTTTTACCTCCTTAAATTATTGTAATTTTCATAAATTATTAAAAACTGAGCAGGCAGAATAAGCCGAGTTCTGTGTAGAGGCGATTATCCGTCTCTTAAGTGGCCATTCCTCTAAGCCCCGACATTACTATCGGAGTCAAGCAGCCTACCCGAGACTTTAAACGAAGAGGGCTACTCCTGGTCTCATATTCGGCCTTACTCCACGTAGAGATTGCTCGTTGCACGTCATGGTGCTTCAGCTGTAAGCTTAAGCACCACTACTCGTCTCTGTAGCTCTGTCCCGCACAAAGCTTGCGGGACCGCCTTGCGGCGGATCCTCTTCACGCTATCGCTAGCGCAAAGGATGGGCGTTACCCATTACGTTGCCCTGTGGAGCTCGGACTTTCCTCCCCGCCCTTTCGAGCGGAGCGGCCACATTCTGCCTACCCAATTATCAAAGTGAATCTCCGCGGGCAGAAGCCCGCGCTTCTAAAATGAAATACTTGAGCGGCCATGGGCCGCGAAAGTAAATTAATGTTTCTTTAGCGCTGCCTTCACAGCCTGATCCGCTAATTTATCCGCTTTGCGGTTATGCTCGCGGCTGATATGCCTTACGGAAACATCTTTAAAGGCTGACATAAGGTGCACTGCCTGATTATAAAGCCCCAGGATATTCTGATTCTTTATCTTATATATCTTATTTATCTGACGGCAGAGTAATTCGCTGTCGCTGTGTACCTTTATGCTCTCCGCCTTAAGCAACAGGCCTTCCTGCAGGCCGTATATTAATGCCGTGTATTCGGCGATATTATTGGTAGCCTCCCCGATATAGGCTGAGATGTTTTTAATCGTCTCTCCGTGACGACAGACGACTACTCCGATACCACTAGGCCCGGGGTTACCCTTAGATGCGCCATCAATATAGATTTCAATCTCCTTCATTGATATAGAGCATCCTGTTACAGACCTCGCAGGTAATAATACGTTCATACATCTTTATAAGATTTATCACCTGAGGAGGCACATACATATTACACCCCAGGCATGAATTATCTTTTACGCTGACTATGGCCAGGCCGTCGCGATTGGCTAATATCCTGTCATACTGGGACATTATTTTGGCGTCAATGCCGGGCAAAATCTGTTTCCTCTGTTCTTCTAACTGAGCGATCCGGTCATCTATTTCTTTTATCCTCTGCTCAATCTTACCCTTCTGGACCCCCACAATTTTCTCCTCTTCCTGCAGCCTCTGCTTCTCCTTATCTATTTCTACCTTAACCTGGTCAACCTGGTTAAACAATTCCAGGATTTTATCTTCTATTACCGAACCGTCGGCCTTGGCATCGTTTATCTGCTGCAGCATCGTCTGGTATTCTTTATTGGTCTTAAGCTGATAGAGCTGGCTCTGCAACTTTTTTACGCCCTCTTCTTTGGCTGCCAGTTCCGTTTCTCTATCTTTCCTTTGCTTCAATAAATCCTGAGAGTTTTTCTCAAGCGCAGCGAGCTGCTGCTTCTTGGACTCAAAGGCATCCTCAATAGCCTTGAGTTCCTTGGGCTTGGATTCTTTCTCAAACTTAAGAATATAGATCTCGGTATCTATAGCCTGCAGATTAATCAGGGTGTGCAGCTGCGATTTTAAGTCAAGCGTCGGCATATTTATCTCTTTAAATATAGGTTTAATATGGGCGATAGAGGATTCGGACCTCTGACCTCCACAATGTGAATGTGGCGCTCTAACCAGCTGAGCCAATCGCCCAAACCTTTTTATTCACTCTGGGCCCACAGGGATTCGAACCCCGGACCAAGAGATTATGAGTCTCCTGCTCTACCGCTGAGCTATGGGCCCGATAATCCGCTAAAATTTTAATGTTAGCAGAATTTTTAGCGATTGTAAAGGCTTTTTATGGCTGGAAAGGCTTGAAAAGGATAGCGTTACTTCAATATTCCCTTTGATGCACCAGGGCCATATCTAGAAAGGTACGCAGCCTTCTTGAGCGGGTAGGATGCCGCAGTTTCTTTAGGGCCTTTGCCTCAATCTGGCGCACTCTCTCGCGGGTAACCTTAAATACATTACCGACCTCTTCCAGGGTGCGCGGGCAACCGTCGGTAATACCAAAACGTAAAACCAGTATCTTTTTCTCTCTGTCCGTAAGCGTGGTCAAGGCTGAACCCATCTCCTCCTTGAGCATAGAGCGCATCGTTGCATTGGCCGGAGAAACTGCCTTTTTATCCTGGATAAAATCTCCGAAATGCGTATCACCCTCATCCCCTATGGGCATCTGCAGGGATATGGGTTCCTGGGCTATCTTAAGTATGGACTTTACCTTATCCTGAGGCAGGCGCATCTTATGGGCGATCTCTTCGGCCAGAGGCTCCCTGCCGTTTTGCTGAACAAAAACACGCGAGAATCTGATTATTTTATTTATAGTTTCAGTCATATGCACGGGTATCCTTATCGTGCGCGCCTGATCGGCAATGGAGCGCGTAATCGCCTGCCTTATCCACCAGGTAGCGTAGGTAGAGAATTTATAGCCTCTTTTGTATTCAAACTTTTCTACCGCGCGCATCAGGCCGATGTTTCCTTCCTGTATCAGATCCAGGAAAGAAAGGCCGCGGTTAGTATATTTCTTGGCAATGCTGACTACGAGCCTCAGGTTCGCCTCTACCAGATACTTTTTAGTACGGTTAAACTTCATGTGAGTATACTTCATCAGCTTCATCTGCTCTTTTATTTTGGAGTAAGGCTCTCCCAGCCGATGCAGTATAGCGCGTTTTCTCGCAGGGTTACGCTTCTTCTGCCTGCTCATCTGGTCTAATTCCTTGATCAGCCTGTTTAGCCTGCGCACCGCAGCCTCAATAACCGAAGTGGTAAAATTAAACTTAAGCAGCAACTCAACGCTCCTGGTCTCGCTGCGCGTACCCCTTAACAGCTGCAGGGTCCTTCTGATCCTTTTAAGGATATTATTCTTGTTTGATTTTAGTTCCTCCTTGGTCACTTCTTCCAGGTTGGTCCTGCCTTCGAGTATATCCTCGACCACACAGATCATCTCGTTACGCACAAATCTCGTAACCAGGGCAGCCCTCTTAAACTTCTCTTCTGCCTCCTCGATCTTCTTGGCCAGCTCAATCTCATTCTCTCTGGAAAGCAAAGATATGGAGCCCATCTGCTTCAGATACATTTTAACCGGGTCATCCAGGGGCAGGAACCTTTCCTCTGCCTTTAATTGCTCGTTTAAAAGGTCTTCTTTCAATACTACGACAGGAGGCTTCTCCTGCACCCTCTCGTCATCATTCTCGATTACCTGTATGTCTTCGTTCCCCAGGAGATCGAGGATCCTGTCGATATCTTCCGAAGAAGAAACCCCGTCGGGCAGCATCTCATTAACCTCATCATAGGTCAGGTACCCCTTCTGTTTGCCCAGGATAATTATTTTCTCTACGTCTTTTTTGGTATATTCTCTCTTTTCCATGTTTGATCCTCTCACCTTATCTTGGTTAAATTATTAAACTCCTCTATCAATAAATGCAATTTTGCATCGTCCCCTGAATTCTGTGCCGTCTTTATCTGCTCGTGCAGGTCCTGCTTTTTAATTCTTAACTTTTCGCTTTTAAGGCGCGTCACGCAATCATCAACTATCCTGTCCCTGTTCTGGGAGGAAACCTCAGGAAGCAACGTGGATTCGCAGATTAATTGCGAGACGGTTTCTTCTCCGAAATAATTTATCAGGCTGCGGGGCTCTATTCTCTTACCCTGCCCAGCCAAGTCAAACATTATGGAAACAATCCTGGAGGTAATCTCATTCTGAAAATCCGCCGGTTCAAGGACTTCCCGGATATGCCGGATAATATCATCCTCCTCCAACATCAATTTTATCAGCAACTTCTCTGCCGGGCTTATGCTGCCGATCTTCTTCGGGACGTCTGCATTCAGGCTTACGTAAGGCCGCTGGGTCTTCACCTTCTTTAATTCCTGCAGTATATTTTGTTCTTCGGTATTCAACTCTGCGGCAAGCCTTTTGATATATTCTGCTTTTAAAATCGCGTTCTTAAACCTGTTTATGGTAGGCAGCATCTCGGAGGCAATGCCTGCCTTGCCTTCAGCTTCTTTGATATCGTAGCGCGCCCTCAGGATCATCATCTTATAATCAAACAGGTTCTGCGATTTTTCAATCTTCTCCCTGAAGGCAGCGACGCCCTCCTGACGCACGAAAAGATCAGGGTCAAAACCCTGCGGCAGCGACACTACCCTGACATTCATATCTTCTTCTATGAATACATCCAGCGTCCTCAGGGTTGCCATCTGCCCGGCATCGTCGGGGTCGTAAACCATAACCACGTTATGCGTGTATCTTTTTAAAAGCCTTGCCTGCTCCAGGGTAAGGGCAGTCCCAAGTGAGGCAACGATATTTTTGACGCCTTCCTGAAACGGCACCAGAAAATCCAGGTATCCTTCCACCACTATCGCGGAATCATTCTCCCGTATGGCGTCCTTTGAAACATTAAGCCCGTACAAATTCCTTCCTTTTATATATATGGGGGTCTCGGGAGAGTTAATGTATTTAGCTGACGCGGTTTCCGCCTGAGAAAGCGCACCCTGGGGAAGAAGCCTGGCCCCAAAGGCTAAAGGCCTGGATTTAATATCAAATATGGGAAAGATCAGGCGGTTACGGAACCTGTCGTAATAACCTCCGCCTCCTTTAGCCAGGATTAGGCCTGCCTTTTCCAGAAGGGAGAGGCTTATCCCTTTGCTCCTGAGATAATTCATCAGGCTATCCCACTTGTCGCTGGCCAGACCCAGCTTAAATAATTTTATGCTCTCTTCTTTGATGCCGCGCTTTATTAAGTAATCTCTCGCCGGGAATCCCGGCGATGCGTTCAAGTTACCGGAATAAAAAGAAGCAGCCAACTCATTAACCTTATAAAGCTGCGTTATAAGACTGGCGGTATCGCTCGACTGCCTCTGATTCTGGGGCAGGGTTACGCCCGTCTTCTTCGCCATGGCCTCTACGGCCTCCAGGAATTCCAGGCGTTCGTATTGCATCAGGAAACTAAAGGCATTCCCTCCCGCACCACAGCCAAAGCAGTGGTAGATCTGCTTATCCGTGTTGACGTGA
>CAZKQC010000024.1:0-12485 GCA_964554825.1 uncultured Planctomycetales bacterium | reverse complement strand
CTTATATATAGAATATTGAGTACTTTTATTTTATTCAGTTTAGTATATCAGAAAATATAAAGGTTATCAATATTTTCTAACGCGGAAGTTAACATAAGTGAAGACACGACTTATGGAGCTAAAAGGGGGGGGCAAGTTATGTTATAGGGAATTTGCCTGTTTGGCGAGAATATCAAATTCAACGTTTAGCTTATCCGAAGGCCCCTTAAAGCTTAAGGTAGTATTCCTTAAGGTGTGGGGTATTATATATACGGTAAAGGTCGCCGAACCTTTCTCCGCAATGGTAAGGCTGATGCCATCCAATGCCACAGAACCTTTAGGCAGAATATATTTTGAAAATTTAACCGGCATTGCTACCTCAAAGCCCAGATTACCGGCTTTATATTTTTTCTGGCGGATAATCCCTATGCAGTCAATATGACCGTTTACAAAATGTCCAGATACCCTATCCCCTATTTTCAAGCTGCGCTCAAGGTTAACCTTTTCAGCAATCCTTGCTGTTCCCAGGTTGGTAATCTTAAGCGTCTCGGGCATGGCCTCAAAAAGTAAAGATCCGGCTTTTATACCGGTAACCGTAAGACAGGCCCCGTTTACCGCTATACTGTCTCCGATCTTGACATCATCGAGCACCTTTTTTGCCTGGATCTCGATAATGCTGACCTGGCCGCGCCTTGATATATTTTCTACCTGCCCTAATTCCTCAACTATGCCGGCAAACATCTTACTTTACATACCCCTCTATAAGAAAATCTTCGCCAAAACGCCTCAACTGCACCGCCTTGACCTTGATCGCCTTGACTACGTGCGCAATACCGCTGCCCATGACCGAACCAATGGCATCCTTGCCGCCGATAATCTTTGGGCTGACAAAGAATATTACCTTGTCTACCAGGCCCTCGTCAAAGAGCGAGCCTATCAGCGTACCTCCGCCCTCAACCAATATATTGGTTATCTCCAGCTGTGCCAGCTTCTTCAGGGCATCTTTAAGGTTGATCTGCCCCACTCTTTCCTTGACCTCCAGGATCTTTGCATGAGCAGCCAATATCTTTCTGTTCTCGGTCTCTTGGCCGGGCCGGGTATTCAAGGTAACGATTATAACCCTGCTATCCGCTGAGAATACATTGGCATTCTGCGGCACGCTCAATTGGCTATCAACAATAATCTTTGCGGGCTGTCTCTTGGAAAACCAGGCATTAAGCCTGGGGTTATCGCGTAGAACCGTATTAACGCCTACCATAACCCCGTCATAGTCCTGGCGGATGCGATGCGCATACGCGCGAGAGCGGTCAGAGGTAATCCATTTTGAATCTCCCAGGCGCGTGGCAATCCTGCCATCCAGAGACTGCGCTACCTTAACAGTGACAAAAGGCATTCTTTTGGTAATATATTTTAGAAACGCTTCGTTCATCACTTTTAATTTATCTTCCAGGAAACCGACCTCAACCCTTATCTTGTTCTGCCGCAGGATCTGGATCCCCTTGCCGTTATTTTTTGGGTTAGGGTCGACCATACCCACTACCACTTCTTTTATGCCGCTCCTGATTATCCTGTCTACACAGGGAGGAGTCTTACCAAAATGCGTGCATGGTTCAAGCGTAACATAAAGCGTGGCGCCGCGAGCCCTGGGGCCAGCCTCGTCCAGCGCAATAGTCTCTGCATGCTCCATACCTGCCCTTTGATGGTAGCCGCGGCCTTTGACCCTGCCGTTTTTCACTACTACTGCGCCCACCATGGGATTAGGAGAAGTTGCACCCTTAGCCTTTAAGGCAAGTTTCCTAGCCAGGTTCATGAAATAGAGATTCTTCTTTGTTGTTTTTGCCTTAGAGTCCATTTTAAAATACACTACGTTGCGCTTCTTCTTTTAATTTCTCAACCAGCTCGTAAGGTATCTTAATAGAGCCTATCCTGACCTCAGGCTTGGCAGCACCGTGGCAATCAGACCCTCCGGTAACCAGCAGATTGTATTTAGAAGCCATGGTCAGATAAGCATTAATCATACCTTGGGTGTGTTCTGGATAATAAACCTCCAGCCCCCTTAGCCCGTAGTTAATGAAGGAAGGAATAAGATTGTCGTTATTCAGAATGTAGGGGTGCGCTAAAACAGGCACGCCGCCCGAATCCCTGATAAGTTTAATAGCCTCGGCAGGAGAAAACCTGAAACCTAATACGTACGCCGGGGATTTATCTCCGATATATTTTCTAAATGCCTCAAACACGGAGCCAACCATGCCTTCCTGCACCATGGTGCGGGCAACATGCAGCCTTCCAACCGTGCCCTGGCCTGAGATATCGAATACCGCCTGGGGGTCCAGGTTCAAGCCCATAGACTTTAATTTATCCGTTATTTTATAGATACGCTCGATACGGTTTTGCTTTAAAACCGCCAGGGCCTCCAGCAACCTTTTATTTTTATAATCAAGGAGGTATCCCAGGATATGGATCTCCAGGTTCCCTAGTTCAGCAGTGAGCTCTATCCCCGGAATAACCTCAATGCCCTCCTGTTCGCCCAGTTCTATGGCAGGGGCTATCCCTTCGACGGTATCGTGATCTACAACCGCTATGGCTGCTAAACCGGCTCTCTTGCCCCCCCGGATCAGTTCTCCCGGAGAATATGTACCGTCTGAAAACACAGTGTGCAGGTGTAAATCGGCAAACTTCATTTTTTCTTCTCTATTTTTACCTTGTCCAGTATGGCATTGACGAATTTACCCGCTTCCAGCCCAGAATACTTTTTTGCCAATTCTACCGCCTCATTAATGGAAACCTTAGGGGGTATATCTTCCCGGAATACCAGCTCAAAACAACTCATGCGCAATATATTCCTGTCGACCACTGCCATGCGCTTAAGCTGCCAGTTTGTGGCATGCCTGCTGATCAAGTCGTCGATTTCGCTCAAATTAGCTATCGCCCCGCTGACAAGATCTTCGGTGAAAGCCTTTACCTCAGCCGCTACCTCCTCCTGGTCATGCGCCTGCCAGAAGCTATCAAGGGCATCAGCGTGTTTATCCTTGGTAAGGTCAATCTGATAAAGAATCTGTAAGGCGAATTCCCGTGCGCGTGTGCGTTTACGCATTAGATTAAAAGGTCTCCTCTTTTATTTTAATTGCGTCAATACATTTGCCATTTCAATAGCCGAGAGCGCGGCGTCCCTGCCTTTATTGCCGTCTTTTGTCCCTGCCCGCTCAATAGCCTGCTCAATGGTATCAGCGGTAATGATCCCGAAGGTTACCGGCACGCCCGTATCCTGAGAGACCTTGGCTATGCCCTTGGCTACCTCTGAAGCTATGTATTCAAAATGAGCGGTTGAGCCGCGGATCACCGTACCCAGACATATTACCGAGTCATATGATTTAGACCTTGCCAGCTTCTGCGCAACTAAAGGAACTTCAAACGCACCCGGCACCCAGCTTACCACAATATCCTTATCATCTGCGCCATGACGCAGGAGCGTATCCAAGCAGCCTGAAAGCAAATCCTTGGTAATAAAATCGTTGAAGCGCGAGGCAACAATAGCAAACTTCCTTCCCTTGGCAATAAGATTGCCTTCGATAATCTTGGTCATCATTTCCTCCTTTTAATCGGGATCATACGTTTTTAATTTCTATTAAAATGTCTAATCTATATTAAGATTGTGCCCTAACTTCTCCTTCTTGGTCTTGAGATATCGGTAATTCGAAGGATTAGGCTCAATCTCTAGCGGAACACGCTCGATAACCCGCAGATCGTAACCTTCCAGGCCTACAATCTTACGCGGGTTATTGGTAAGCAGCCTGATGCGTTTAACTCCCAGATCTACCAGCACCTGCGCCCCTATGCCGTAATCACGCAAGTCTGCTTTATGGCCCAGGGCCTCGTTTGCCTGCACGGTATCCAGCCCTCTGTCCTGCAGGTTATAAGCCTTGATTTTATCCACCAGGCCTATACCGCGGCCTTCCTGGTTCATATAAAGAATGACGCCTTTTTTCTCTTTCTCGATAATCTGCATAGCTTCGGACAACTGCCTGCCGCAGTCGCAACGTAAAGAACCAAAAACATCCCCGGTCAGGCATTCGGAGTGTACGCGTACCAGAATCGGTTCATTACCCAACTCCCCCATAATCATGGCTGTATGAATCTTGTTATTAGTCAGGTCGCGGTAGAGAATCAGCCTGTATTGCCCGAACTCAGTAGGCAAGACAGTCTCGGCAACCTTCTCTATAAGTTTTTCTGAACGCCTGCGATACTCAATAAGGCTGGCGATAGAACAAATCTTGAGATTATGGCGCCTGGAAAAATCCAATAACTGCGGCAGACGCGCCATTGTACCATCGTCATTCATGATCTCGCAGATTACCCCGGCAGGATAAAGTTGGGCTAATCTCATCAGGTCTATGGTCGCCTCGGTATGCCCTGCCCTGACTAAAACTCCGCCCTTACGCGCCTTAAGCGGAAAGATGTGCCCGGGCCTGATCAAATCATCCGGCTTACTCTGCGGATTTATCAAAACCTCTATGGTACGGGCACGGTCATAAGCAGATATGCCGGTGGTTATGCCGCGGGAGGCATCCACAGAGACCATCCAGGCAGTGGAAAAGGCATCCTCCCTACTGGAAAGAGCCTTATCCTTTAACATAGGTTCCAGCTCCAACTCCAGCAACCTTTCCTCCTGCATCGGCACACAGATCAGCCCACGGCCGTAGGTTGCCATAAAATTAATATGCTCAGGACGCAGGAAAGAGGCTGACATTACCAGGTCTCCTTCGTTCTCGCGGTCTTCGTCATCAACCACGACAACCATCTTGCCGTGCTTGAGGTCTTCCAGGATTTCGGGGATAGAGTTGAACATAATCGTAATAATGTCTACTCCCTTACGGACTACCTCTGATAGCACCCGTAAGGGATTAATTCGCAGACGCCCCTTTAAGGGCTACGCTTTATGTCGCTTTGCTCCATAAAGCGTCTGCTCATTAAAAAACCCGAAGATGATCTTCGGGTATGAGTTATTAATCTCCTTTCATCTGGACTTTGCACTCAATCCTGTTTCTTGGATTGGCGTCCGCTTGCGCGGAACCATCGGCTCTGGAATTTTACCAGATCTGCTCTACGTACAAACGGAACACCAGCGCAATTCCAATTAAGCGCTGGGTGCCTCCTTTGATGTACGGAGCTCGCGGGCTCAACCGCCGGTTAGGATTCACACCTGGCCCCGAAGATTAATCGTATATTAGTATAACATGAAATCTTATCTTGTCAATAGCTTTAAAACTGCTTATAATGAGAAATACATATGGAAAAGGCCGTCAAACAAGTACATAAACTTCTCACCGCAAGAGGAAAAACAGTAGCCACTGCAGAATCCTGCACCGGCGGCCTTTTGTCTAAGCTCCTCACCGATATCCCGGGCAGTTCGCGATACTTCACTTTAGGGTTAGTTACCTACAGCAACGATGCAAAAGAACAGCTGTTGGGCGTCCCGCCTAGTATTATTGCCAAATACGGCGCAGTTTCTAAAGAAACAGCCTGCCTTATGGCTTACGGGATAAAAAAGATGGCAAAAACTGACTTCGGCGTAGGCATAACCGGCATAGCCGGACCGGCCGGGGCAACAGCAACCAAGAAAGTAGGTACAGTATTTATCTGTGTGAAGGGTAGAGAAAAAGAAGTCTGCAGAAAGTTTATCTTCAAGGGTAACCGGCTTAAGGTCCGTAAAAGCGCGAGCCTTGAAGCTATGAAGTTATTGAATAAGCTGCTTAGATGAGAACGTTTATCGCTATCCCCCTGCCCAAAGAAACCAAAGACCTCCTATCCAAGCTCCAAAATCAGCTTAAATCCTGCGGCGCAGACGTAAAATGGGTCCAGCCCCAAAATATACACCTGACCCTTAAATTCTTAGGCGAGATTAATGAAGAGGAACTGAATAAAATCAGCCTTGTTTTGGAAGAGATGGATAACAAAATTTCTGTTTTCACCGTAAGCATCGATTCTATCGGAGCATTCCCCCGGATCAACTCTCCCAGGGTAATCTGGGTAGGCCCAGGAAGTGGAGATAATGAAATAAAGATACTGGCTAAGGAGCTAGAGGAAAGGCTTAATGAAATAGGTATCTCTAGGGAAGAGAAGCCGTTTTCTTCTCACATTACCCTGGGAAGAATGAGGTCCGGCCTGAAGATAGATAAGCTTATAAACGGATTAAAGGAACTAACTTTACCCCAGCAAGCTGGAGGAAGGGAATTCCCGGTTCACAAAATCACCCTTTTCAAAAGCACGCTGACCCCTAAGGGCCCTGACTACGAAATCCTGAAAGAAGCTAATCTTAAAACCGATTGAAGGATTATATTGGTGTATATCCCGGCAACAACATCATCGGCCATAACCCCTAATCCTGAAGGCAGGGACTGAAGATTATTAATAGGGTAAGGCTTAAGGATATCCAGGATGCGGAATAAGAAAAAGGCAAGGACTGCCGATCTTATGTCGTAGGGCAGAAAAAGCAGGCTTACGAGCATCCCGGTAACTTCATCTACTACGATACAGGGCGCATCTTTCTTGCCGGTTATCTTCTCGGCTTCGGCGCTCAGCGCTATCCCCAGAAAAAGGCAGAACAGGGTCAAAGCCACCTGCAGCGAGGTATTTCCTCTGATTAAATAAAACAGGAATAGCCCGGCAATACTTGCTAATGTCCCTGACATCGGCAAGTAACCCAGGTAGAAAAACGTACTCAAGGTCATTATAATACGCTTGGCTATACCCATAGGATACTGCTGCTAGAGCTTTGCGATTATCTTGCGGTTATCCCAAAGATAAGAAAGGCCGGAATAGAGGGTGAGCGCAACGGTAAACATCATGAATATATAAATCCCCTGGCGAAAGAAAGTCTCCCAGGAAGGATTCCAAATAAAAAATGTCAGCATTACCTCTTTTAAAACAATAAAACCCAGTATGGAGAATATAACAAACATCTGAGAGGCAGTCTTGTGTTTTCCTGCCTTGGTCGCAGAAAGAACTTTCCCCTTGTTCAGCGCGAAGAGCCTCAGCGACGTGATTAGTATCTCACGAGAAACAATAATCACAAACATCCAGGCCTCGATCAGCTGCATCTGGACAAAGGCAGCGAAGGCCGCCAGCACAAGGATCTTATCCGCAATAGGATCCATCAGTTTGCCGAAATCAGTAACCATGTTCCTTCTCTGAGCGATCATACCGTCAAAGAAATCGGATAACGCGGCAAAGATGAATATTGCCAGGCTCAACGCCTTAGCCCATAGGCCGTGGCAGAAAAGAAAAAACATAAAAACAAACGTCAATACTATCCTTAATAAAGTTAAGCGGTTGGCGATATTCATAACTGGGCCTCTCCTACCAGGTCATACTCCAGCGTATCGGTTATCTTCACCTTTACAAACTCTCCTGGCTTTAGTTTTTTCGAAGAATTCACATAGACAGAACCATCCACTTCCGGGGCATCATATTGACTGCGGCCTAAATAAGCCCTATAGCCAAGCGCAGCATGAGGTTCGGTCCATTTTTCCTCTTCGTCTATTAAGACATCGATAGTCTCTCCTAAGAATTTATTGTTTATCTCCTGCGAGATAACTTGCTGACGCGACATTATTACATCCAGGCGCTCCCCCTTCTCCTTGGCGGGGATTTGTTTCTGAAAGTTATAGGCAGCGGTTCCTTCCTCGCGGGAATAAATAAATGCGCCTAACCTTTCAAATCTCACCTCTTCTATAAAATCCACTAATTCCTTGAACTCCTTATCCGTCTCGGAAGGGAAACCTGTTATCAGCGAAGTGCGTATAGCGACACCGGGAATCTCTTTTCTAACCCTGGCGATAAGCCGCATAATCTCTTTCTTGGTGGTATTTCTGCGCATCAACTTTAAGATCCTGTCATTTATATGCTGTATAGGCAAATCCACATATTTACATACGCGCTGATGCGTTTTAATGAAATCAAGCAGCCCGGCGCTGGTACGGTTAGGATAAAGGTAGAGAAGCCTGAACCATCCGATATTGCGGCTGGCCTTAAGCATCTTATCTAAAAGCACGGTTAATTTATTTGTTCCGTAGAGGTCCAGTCCGTAACCTGATATATCCTGCCCCACTATATTCACTTCCGAGACCGAGCTACTATCCAGCTTTTTTACCCTCTCGACCAAAGAACTCATATCTACGCTGGTAAACTTTCCTTTGATCTTAGGAATGACGCAATAACTGCAGTTGTTTATGCAGCCTTCGCAGATCTTAAGATAGGAATAGTGTGCGGGCGTCAGGCGCACGCTATCGGGACTATGATTTAAGACAACCCTGCCTACAAAGGCATCCACCTCAGGGAGCTCTTTTCTTAACTGTTCTTTATAACGTTGAGAGAGGCATCCGTAAACAATCAGTTTTTTAAGATACCCCTGTTTCTTCAATTCAACGAGTTCAAGTATGGTATTGCTGGATTCCAGCTTAGCGTCTTCTATAAAGGCACAGGTATTTACAATGCCGATATCGGCCTTGCCTATATCCTCAACTATTCCGTACCCCTTTGCCGCAAGCCGTCCCAGGATACCCTCCGAGTCCACCAGATTCCTCGGACATCCCAGGCTCACCATCCCGACCTTATCTTTCCTTTTATTGATCATCGCGCAATACTGAGGCCTTCCTTGCTGATAATTATATTCTTAACCTTCTGACCTCTATTACCCAGGCCTGAAATAGATTTGCCGTTGACTTCCAGGTCCACCACCCCCGCATTACCCAGGGTAAGCTCAATCTTATTCTTGGCATACCAGCTCTCAGCCCTGCCCTTTGTCAGTGTGCCTTCAAATATAACCCTGCCGTCACTCTTGAGCCTGACCCAGCAATTCTCTCTGGCGCGTATAACCAGGCGCACTATCGAAGCAACTTCCGTCTTCACTGCGCCTTCTCCGCGGGGAAGAGTTAATTCTGTCTTTTTCTGCGTTTTATTTGACTGGGGGCTCGCCTTTTCTGGCTTAACTGTTTTTAGAGAAGCTGACTTTTGCTTTTTCTGGGCGGGGACAAAATGCCTGCCGGAGAAGATCCTGCCCAGGCTAAAAAACAGCACAATGAATACTACTACTGCCGCCGCTATAATAGCTGTTTTTTTCTCTATGCGTACCTGCTTCAGAAAAGACGTCCCCCGAGAAACCTGCCCAGAGAGAGGGAACGGTTTCTTTTCGGCGGTAGCGACAGGCTCTAACGGGCGCCTGGGTTCTTTATAATCCGCTATATATTCTTTGGGGTCTAGACCCAGAAATTGACAATATATCTTCAAGAAACCTCTTATGTATACAGGATTAAAATTAATAAGGCTGTCTTCTTCTATAGCCTTTAAGATATTGAGGTGTATCTTTGTCTTCTTTTGTACCTCTTCAAGGCTGACGCCTTTTTCCAAACGTATCTTTTTAAGCCTTAAACCAGCGGGTTCCATAGCTATCCCTGATCTCCTTCTCCCAGCATTTCTTTTTCCAGCCAAGGCTCCCTGTCCACCAGTATCTTACGCGGTTTGCTCCCCTCGAATGGTCCGACAAGGCCCTCCTGCTCCATAGTATCTATAATGCGGGCTGCGCGCGTATAGCCCAGGCGCATGCGCCTTTGCAGAATGGAAACAGAAGCCTGATTGCTCTCCATTACAATCCTGACTGCTTCGTCGTAAAGCTCGTCTTTCTCTCCGCTCGCCGAGAGAGATTTTTGCTGCTCCTTTAATATCTCTTCATCATAGACGGGTTCGGCCTGGGTCTTGATAAAATCCACCACCCTGTTTATCTCTGTATCGCTGACCAGGGTACCCTGGATGCGTATCAGTTTAGATTCTCCAGGACGCAAAAACAGCATATCGCCCTTGCCTAAAAGTTTGTCCGCACCGTTCATATCCAGGACGGTACGTGAATCTACCTTTGAAGCCACCTTGAAAGAAATACGCGCAGGCAGGTTAGCCTTGATTACTCCGGTAATGACATTCACCGAAGGCCTCTGCGTAGCCAATATAAGATGTATGCCCACTGCGCGCGAAAGCTGCGCCAGACGGGTGACCGCATTTTCGATCTGATCGCTGGCTACGCTCATCAGGTCGGCGAATTCGTCGATAATAACTACTATGTAAGGGATCTTCTCTTGAGTTTTATTATAGGCCTCGATATTCCTTGCGCCTGCCTTTGCCAGCAGTTGATACCTCTCTTCCATCTCGTTGACCACCCAGTTAAGCGCAACCGATGTCTTTTTGGCATCGGTAACCACAGGGCACAAAAGGTGGGGCAGTCCGTTAAAAGGCATCAGTTCCACCATCTTAGGGTCAACCATCAAGAATTTCAGTTCGTTGGGGCTGGCCCTGAACAACAACGAGAGTATCAAAGAGTTTACGCAGACGGTCTTGCCGGAACCGGTTGTGCCGGCGATTAAAAGGTGCGGCATATCATCCAGGTCGGCAACCATCGGCTGACCGGAGATATCCTTGCCCAAGGCCAAGGTTAACACAGACTTTGCCTGCTGGAATACAGGAGTAGAAAGCACCTCTTTAAGATATACAAAACTGCTCTGAGAATTAGGGACCTCTACCCCCACCCTGCCCTTGCCGGGTATGGGCGCTATAATGCGCACCGATTGCGCCTTCATTGCCAGGGCTATGTCATCACTTAATGCCACAATACGGTTAAGCTTAACGCCAGCAGCAGGCTCAAGCTCATAACGGGTAATCACCGGTCCGCGCTCAATATCCGTAACCTTAGCCGAGATACTAAAATCCTCCAAGGTCTCTTCCAGGATACGCGCATTAGCCTCAAGATCCTCCTTAATCTGCCTGGCCTCAAGCGGAGGCGGAGAATCCAGCAACTCCAGAGAAGGCAGCTGGTAATCTCCTATCTTTAATTCCTGCGTCCTTACCTTAGGCTCAACCGGACCCTGGGGTTTAGCCTTTATCTGTATCTTTGGTCTCAGTTCAGCGGCGCCGTTTAAAGCTATCTTGGGTTTTTCCTGAATAGCTGTTTTAGCCCTTAAAAGGGGTGTACCTTCGGATAATTTCTTAAAAGGCTCGGACTTTTTGTCTGCTGATTTCAGACGGGGCCTGATTTTTAATGTTGATTTAAGGATAGCTTTTACCTTTAGAAAGGTATTGTCGAGAAACGAGGAGATCAGGATTTCAGTAACCAGGGCCGAGGAGAGGGTAATAAATGTAATGAAAATTATGTAGCCGCCTAACCTGCCGAAATAACTTACAATAAAACGGGAGAGCAAAAGGCCGAAGAATCCTCCGCGGGAAAAACCAAGGGCCGCATTGCCGGGGTCGAACATACCGATGAGCGAACTTATCGATAAAAGCAGGACCAGCATCCCCAGGATCCTGGCCGGGCTTAAGTAAGGTTTCTGCTGCCTGAAAAAGCTTATCCCTATAAACAGGATTATGACAGGAAGAAAATAGCTTGACCAGCCGAATAAAAATAAAAATAGCCCTGCAAGATATGCGCCGAATGTCCTGATGAAATTCTTTGGGGGGATATTGGGATGGGAAGTATAAAAACCTAGGTCAAAGGGACTAAAGGACACCAGGCTTGCCAAAACAATAAGTCCTGCCGCCACCAAGATGACGCCCTTGAATTCATTTAATCTTCTTTCTCTCACCCTTCGTTACTTTCCTCAGCTTGTTTTTTGCTTAAATTAATCCTGCCCAATTCATCTATGCCGATAACCTTGACCTTGATTTCATCTCCGAGTTTAACCACGCTCTCCACATCTTTGACAAAACTCTTGGCAAGCTCTGAGACATGTACCAGGCCTTCTTTACCCGGGGCAATCTCACAGAAGGCGCCGAAGGGCATAATGCGTTTTACCTTACCTATATATATGCGGTTGACCTCGATATCATCCGTAATGGCCCTGATCATACTGATCGCTTCCTGGGACTTAGCCGGGTCTGTGGAAGCAACAAACACGCTTCCGTCATCCTGTATGTCTATACTGGCACCCGTAGAGGCGATAATCTTCTTTATAGTCTTGCCTCCGGGCCCGATAAGGCCGCCAATCTTTTCCGGATTGACTTTAAGTACCTCTATGCGCGGGGCATATCCGGATAACTCCTGCCTCGGACGCTCAAGCGCCGCCTTCATTTTACCTAGAATAAAAAGCCTGGCTTCTTTTGCCTGCGCCAGGCATCTATTCAACAGCTCCAGGTCTATTCCGTCAATCTTAAGGTCTAATTGCACGGCAGTAACTCCCTTGACGGTCCCGGCAACCTTAAAATCCATATCTCCGAAGTGATCTTCCAGGCCGGCAATATCAGTCAGTATCACGGTCTTGTTGCCATCCTTAATCAAACCCAGGGCTATTCCTCCCACTGCATCATTGATCGGGACCCCTGCATCCATTAAAGAAAGGGTAGCGGCGCAAACCGAAGCCATGCTTGAAGAGCCGTTTGATTCCAGGATTTCTGATACCACTCTTATAGTGTAGGGGAATTTATCTTTGGAAGGCATTACTGCCAGAAGCGCTTTCTCCGCCAGGGCC
>CAZKQC010000023.1:6434-12799 GCA_964554825.1 uncultured Planctomycetales bacterium | reverse complement strand
ATATGGTATATATTAGACTTATGGTAAGTACCGTAAGTTAGGTAATATAAGGGTAAATTTTTACTAAAAGTCAGCAGATGGCAGAGAGAAATAGCAAAGGAAATAAAATGGTTTCCGCAAACGATATTATGAACAAGTTTAATATCTCGTATCAGACTGTCAATCACTATACCGACTTCGGATTGCTGCCGGTGGTCACCAAAAAGGGGAATGTCAGGTTTTATGACAAGAACCTGGTAGAGAAACGCCTGAAGAAGATAAAGGATCTGATGCAGGAGGGCTATTCTTTACGTTTGATCCGCAAACAACTTGTCGGGATATAGGTAGAGATTAAACAGTTTGAAATATAATGAGATACACTAATGATACTTATTAACCGTAACCTCCATAAAGCAGGCAATATTAGCCCAATCTTACGTTATAAGATTGGGTTCTTTTATTATATCAAGGACAAAAGATGAGTTATTACAAGGTGTTAGGGTTTGAGAAAGAGCCTTTTTCCACCAGCCCTGATCCGGCATTCTTTTATCTGTCAAAAGAGCATGAGACCGCGCTCACCAACATCTTGATAGAGATAAGGCTTAAGAGAGGGCTTTCGGTTATACTGGGCGATGTGGGTACGGGTAAGACCACTCTTTCCAGGAAGCTTATCCAAGAATTGAAGGAGAGGGAAGATTTTATTTTTCATATTATTCTGGACCCGTCTTTTGCAAACGAACAGCTCTTTCTTACCTCTTTAGCGAGGAACTTCGAGATTAACAATATAAATAATATTCAAAATCCCAGCATCATTGATTTGCGGGAGGCCCTGGAACGGTTTCTTTTCCAGAAAGGGGCAACGGAGAATAAGACCGTGACCATTATTATTGACGAGGCGCAGAAATTAAACGATGAATCCCTGGAGATGCTGCGGGTGCTTCTGAATTACGAAACCAACGAGTTTAAGCTTCTGCAGCTGGTTTTGCTGGGCCAGCTGGAGTTACACTCCAAGATAACGGTTATCCCGAACTTCTTTGACCGGATCAGTTTTAAATACACCCTTAATCCCCTTGATTTTGAAGAAACCAAAGAGATGATTCAGTTCCGTCTTAATCAGGCAGGCTACAAGGCAAACATACATTTATTCCTAGATGATGCGTTAAAAGAGATTCATCAGTATAGCCATGGTTATCCCAGGCAGATTACTATGCTCTGCCACAGGGCGCTAAAGAGCCTGGTCCTGAGAAACAAGTTTGTAGTGGATGCTGCATTTATCCGCGAGATGATAGAGGAAGAGATAAAATCAGGATGGAACAGGAAGGACCCCCTGATTCAAAGAAACAGTTTTTAACGTCATGGATACGATTAGACCGATGAAACGGATCAATAAAGAAGGGGCGGCAAATATAAAATTCTACCTTATTCTTTTAGTGGTAGGCGGATTTTTTCTGTTCCTGACCCTAAATCAGCCTTATAAAAAAGAAGGTTCTCCCAGGCAGGCAGCCAAGTCCGCGCTTAGCCTAAAGGATAAAGCGGCTAATCATAAAAAAACAGGCTCCAATAATAATGGAAATATAAAGCCTGCTCAGGCCCCTACGCAGACTATAAAGAATTTTGATACCGAGAGGAGCTTATCCCGCGTTAGGGGTTATATAAAAGAAATAGAGGGAGAGAATATTTCCTTAAAGGAGAAGGCATCGCAGCTTAGCGCAGTATTAGAGGCTAGGGAAAAGGAGTTGGTAGGGCTGGATAAAGAAAACTCTTTTCTGAAAGACGAACTGGATAAAGCGGCTAAGAATCAGAGTGAGTTAAGGGCTCAGATGGAGAGCGGTATTAATACATACAAAGAGCAGCTCTCTAAGAAGGAGCTCGATATCTCTAATCTCGGGTCTGTTAAGGCAAACCTGGAAAGTCAGGTTGTCCAGCTGAACAGTAAATTTTTAGAACTAGCCGGAGTTAATTCTTATCTGGAGAAGCAAATTACCCAGAACCAACAGGAGAGGTCTTCTCTTGGCGCACAGTTGAATGCCATCAAGGAGGAGCTGAACAGGCAGGTGCTGGTTAATGAAACGCTGGATAAGAAAGTCGCTGAGCTTAACAGCTCGCTGAACATTAAAGAGCAGGAAAGGTCTGATGCCGCCAAGAGCCTGGAGACGGCGGAAGAAAACAAGAAAGCCTTAGAGCTGGAGATCAGTCAGCTAAAAAACATCAAAGAGGCTAACGAAAAAAAGATCATTGAGTTGAATTTAAAGATAAGCGAGCTTAATGCTTCCCAGGAGAACATGTGGAACAAGGTCTCTTCGCTCAATAACGACAAATCAGCCTTAGAACAACAACTGCAGAAGCTTGGCTCTTCAATCCAGGACAAAGATAAGGCTATCGAAGGACTCCAGCAGTCCGGGCAGCAGCTTTCCGTAAAATTAAAAGATTACGAGAATAAGATATCCGAGTTTTCTGTTATTCTCTCTAAGAAGGAACTGGAAATAGACAGCAAACAAAAGGAACTTTATCCTTTAAGGGAAAGCCTGGATAAGGCAAACAAAGAGAAGGATGCCCTTACCCTGGTCCTGAATAAAAAAGAAAAGAGCCTCTCTGAACTTGATGTCAGGCTAGAGCAGATGAAATCCCAGACGCATTCCCTTAAGGCTGAGCTGGCAGTGGCTAAGAAGCTCCAGAGTAAGACTGCAGGGCAGCTTGAGAAATTGACAGCAGGAGGCAGCTCTCCGGAGAAACTTAAGAAGGCGAACGCGGCCAATAAGGTATTGCATGCGAAAATACTGAGTATTTATCAGGAATTGGAGATGCTGCGCACAGAGGCGAAGATGCGTGATAACAACGACCTCCTGCAGAAGGAGAATAAGCCGGAAGGGACAACTGAGTAAATATGAGTCCAGAGAGGCCGGTAACTCCGGAAAAACAACTGTTAAATTTAATTGAGGAACCCCGCAGCCGCAGTTCTCTTCAGGCAGCAGCTATCAAGCGCCATGGTTTAAGCATGATATCCTTGGGGGCGCTTAAAGGCAGGTTTGCGTTCTTTAGGGAGAGGCTGCAAAAGGATATCAAGGAGGGCAAGGCCTATCAGCTGAATGTTAAGGCGCTTAATAATTTCTTGCGCTTTGTGGTGCTGGTACTGGCGGTTTATTTTTCCATCAGTCTGTTTCTGGCGGCGATGAATTCCAAAAAGACCCTGGAGGTTGAGCTGAAAAATACCGGTTCCAATCAAGGGGTCAAGACGCAGTCTAGTTCGTTGCTGAAAGCAGCTTCCTATTATTTGGAGAAGACTAGGGAGAGGGATATCTTCAAGATGGGCAGGAAGAAGAATGAGTCTGAGGCCATATTAGCCAAAGGCCCTTCACAGATGATAATTGATGCCACCGGGCATCTTAAGCTGGTCGGGATATCCTGGTCAGAAGACCCTGACGTAATGATCGAGGATACAAAGATTCAGAAGACGTATTTTTTAAAGAAAGGCCAGACCTTGGATAAGATTAAACTGCAGGCGGTATTTAAGGATAAGGTCATATTAAGTTACGGCGGGGAAGAGATAGAATTAAAATAGAGCAGATGTTAAATAAAGCCAAAAGAGTGAGAAGATATTTTTTCCTTTCCATATCCGTTTTTTTATTATGTTTTCATCTTGGCCTCCAGGCGCAAGAGATATCCCCGGAATCAACTGCGATTAAGGAAGATAACATCATGACGCCCGCGGCTAGAACCTTAGGCGAAGAGTCAAAGATTTCTTTGAGCCTGCGCAGTATCGATATTATCGAGGCCCTGAAATTTTTCTCCATGAAGACCGGGTTAAATATCATCCCTACGCAGCAGGTCTCAGGCAGGGTTACGCTTACCGTGGAGAATGTCGCGGCAAAAGACGTCTTTGATATCATGCTGCGTTCCAATAGCCTGGCCTATGACAAAAGAGGGGATATCTACAACGTTATGACCGAGGCTCAGTATAAGGCGCTCTACGGAAAGAATTTTTCCGACACCCGCCAGGTTAAGGTCTTCCGTCTCAAATACGCTATCCCTGAGCAGGCATTCAGCCTTCTGGATGCGACTAAGAGCGAGATCGGCAGGCTCCTGGTCGAACCTGAATCAGGCACGGTCATGCTTATGGATACTCCGGAGAAGATCTCCGAGGCCGAGAAGACCCTGAAGGAGCTGGAACAGAAGAATATGGTCAAGGTCTTTAATCTAAAATATGCAAAGGCTAAGGACGTGGAGGATCAATTAAAGACCCAGTTGGACTTAAAAAAGGTGGGTATGATTAAGGCAGACGAACGCACTAATCAGGTTATGGTTCAGACCCTTCCGGAGAGGATGCATAATATCGAACAGCTGATTAATAGCCTTGATAGAAAGACCAAGGCCGTAATGATAGATACCAAGATTATCAAGATAAAATTATCAGACCAGAGGGATACCGGCATACAATGGGAGGGATTATTCAATGTCGCAAAAAAATACGGTATGACCTATCTGGGTTCGTATCCTTTTAGCGCAGTGCAGGCAGCTACTGCCGGATGGAGATCCAGGCCGCAGGTAGTAAAAGATATGGCAGGGAATGTCGGCTCTTATCCTTTTAGCGGTACGATAAACGACGGAGGTTATTCATCGGGGACCAAGATAAGCCCGGGCGAGAAGATGCACGTGGGTATCGTCGGCAGTAAGTATGATTTTGACGTAATGATAAAATACCTGCAGACTTTAGGCAAGACCAAGATACTGGCTAATCCCACCATAACCGTGATTAACAACCAGGAGGCAAAGATCCACGTGGGAGAGCGCAGGGCATATGTTACTACCACTACCACCACCGGCACCACCACTAATACGGTATCAGAGGAGATTACTTATGTTGACGTAGGCGTGCAGTTGTCCATTACCCCTATGATTAACGAGGACGGCTACATTACCATGAAGGTGAAGCCGGAGATAAGCAATGTTATAGGCAATGTCGCCTCCGCAAGCAATAACCTGATTCCTATTATAGACACCTCTGCGGCAGAGACTACGGTTATAGCCAAGGATGGCGCAACTGTCATGCTGGGTGGGTTAGGCAGGGAGGAGAAAACAGAGAGCGCGGAGCAGATACCCGTGCTGGGGAATATCCCGTTTTTGGGAGCCCTTTTCAGGTCCAAGACGCAGAAGATAGAACGCACGGAACTTTTGATCATGATCACTCCTTATATATATGAAGGCGATACCCTGGCTACGCCAGCGGATAAACAAAAAGAGAAATTCGGAGCCAAGCCAGAGAAAAATTTCGATATCTACCGGGCCGAGGATTCTGTTGATCAGGGTGTTTCTGCTCCGCTTAAAGATAAAGAAGAGTTTGCAACTAAAGAGTTTAAGTCGTATAATGTAAGCACTGCAAAAGAAGAAGAGCCTGCTTTGCAGACTGCGGCAGGCATCCCTGCTGAAACAGGCCTTCCCGGAACGCCTGCGGCTGGGGAAGGATTTGAACCGAAAGAACTTAAGCCTTACTCCCAGGGCTTAGGGGTAGCCGTCTTAGGCCAGGAGCAGCGGGATTTATTCTTACCTGAACCCAAGGGGTTCAGGTCTTATACTAAATAAAAACAAGGACCAATGGATAAGAAAAGATGGAGTCTGGGACTTGAGGCCGCAAGGGTAATTTTAGTTTGTATAGCTGTCTTATTCATAACCCGCTCAGTCTTTTCCCAGGGTTCCCCGGTAGAGAATACTGCCGAGGATGAACTGAGCATGATCATCAGGGATTTTAGCGCCTTAAAAGAAGAGCTCTCTTCTACCCAGGAGGCTTATCAGCGTCTGCGTGAAGAATATTCTCTTAAAGTAAAAGATTACGAGGATAAGATAAACGTCCTTAGCAACGATAAGGCGCTCCTTCAGAATCAATTAGCAAGCCTTCAGGCCAAAGACGGTGCTTCGCAGCTTAAACAGCAGGAGTTGCTCCTTTCCATCCAGGAGAAAGAAAGGGCCATTGCCCTGTTAAAACAGTCTCAGCAGCAACTCTCTGCACGGTTAAAAGATTACGAAGGGATGACCTTGGGGCTGAATAACGATAAAACTTCTTTGCAGGCCCAGGTTAATTCTTTGAGTAACGATAAATCCTCGCTGCAGAACCAGCTCAATACCCTCAATAATGAAAAGTCGAGCCTCACAGCCCAGATAAATAATCTGAATAATGAAAAGGCCTCTTTGCAGTCACAGCTCAATAATTTAAACAACGACAAGGCAGCCCTTAGCGCGCAGGCAGCCTCCCTGAATAGCGACAGGACAGCCTTGCAGGTTCAGCTGGATAATTTTAAAACCAAAGATGCCTCTTCGCAACTCCAGCTTAACACCCTCAATAATGATAAGGCTTCTCTTCTCACCCAGATGGATAGCCTGAAGGCGAAGCAGGC
>CAZKQC010000023.1:0-6334 GCA_964554825.1 uncultured Planctomycetales bacterium | reverse complement strand
AGCTTAATCAGGCTCTTGCCTTGGCTCAGGATAAAGATAAGTCTATTGTCAAGCTTGAGCAATCCCAGCAGCAACTCGCGGCACAGCTAAAAGATTACGATATTAAAGTATCCGGCCTCACCAAAGACAAGTCAGCTCTTTCGACACAGATTGCCGGTTTAGATAATGATAAGGCTTCTCTTCTCACCCAGATGGATAGCCTGAAGGCGAAGCAGGCTGATACCCAGCAGCAGCTTAATCAGGCTCTTGCCTTGGCTCAGGATAAAGATAAGTCTATTGTCAAGCTCCAGGAGTCCCAGCAGGCCCTGCAAAAGATGCAGGAGGAATTACTCTCCAGGATAAAGGATGGTGAGGGTAAGCTCGATTCTTTAAATAATGATAAGGCTTCGCTGCAGGCACAACTGTCTTCTTTAAATAATGATAAGGCCTCGCTTCAGGCACAGCTGAATGTCTTCAGTAATGATAAGGCAACTCTTTCGGCCCAGATTAACATTCTCACTAACGATAAGACCTCCCTGCAATCACAGATTACCGCTCTTAATAACGATAAAGCGACACTCCTAGCCCAGCTGGATAGCTTAAAGAACAAAGAAGCCAGCGCGCAGGGAGAGCTTAAGAAAATCGACGCCTTAATACAGGATAAAGATAAAACCATTTTCCAGTTGCAGGAGGCCGGGGATTCTCTGCTCAAGAAATATGAAGGGTTGACTAGCCTGGCCAGGGATAACGAATCTAAGCTCTCCGTTTTAACTAATGACAAGAATTCACTTATGGCCCAGATAAGCAGCCTCAACAGTGATAAGGCAGGTTTTCAGGTCCAGTTGAATAGCCTGAATAATGAAAAGGTATTGTTGCAGGATCAGGCCAACAGCCTCAATAATGACAAGGTCTCACTGCAAGCACAGCTCGTTTCTTTAAATAACGATAAAGCGGCACTCGCAGCCCAGCTGGATAACTTAAAGAATAAAGAAGCCAGCGCGCAGGAACAGCTCAAGAAGCTGGACGCCTTGCAGGAGTCCCAGCAGGCCCTGCAAAAGATGCAGGAGACACAAAACTCCCAGCTCAAAGAATACGAGAGTAAGATTTCTTTTCTGCAGGGTGAAAAGGGCGCGCTAGAGGGGCACCTGCAGGAGCTGCAGTCAAAAGAGCAGAACTGGAATGTTAAAAACGAAGAATTTATCGCGCTGCTCGGGAATAAAGATAAGCTCATTACGGACTTAAAAGGAGAGCAGGTCAGGCTTGCCAATCAGATGCAGGACCTGCAGGCAAAGACGAAGGACCTACAGACCCTGAAAAATCAGCTTTCCGAAAACAATAAGGTATTGTTCCGCGACAACAAGTTATTAAAACAGAAGGTGGAGGCATTCCCCCGCAAGCTCTCTCAGGTCGCAGTGCTTAAAGACAGGCTGCTTAAGGAGAACGCCGTGCTGCATTATAATTTGGGCGTATTCCATATCAAAAGGCAGGAGTATAACGAGGCTATCGCTGAATTTGAGAAAACCCTGGAACTTAATCCCAATGATTCAGCCACGCACTATAATCTTGGTGTTATCTATGCGGATTACCTGAATAACCGGCCCAAGGCCTTAATGCATTTCAAGCGTTACCTTATGGGAGCGCCCAAGGATGACCGCGATGTAGAGCGGGCAAGAAAATACCTGTTGACCTGGGAGACCTGGGAAGACGAGAAGCTGGAACGCAATGAATAATAAAATAGCCATAGAGGAGCGTGTTTTTTCAATAATAGTGTTTAGCGTATTTTCTGTTTTTGCGCCTGCGTTCTCGCAGGATGCAAAGCAGAATGAAAACCAGACCCAGGCTCAGCCTCAGGCGCAACCTGAGATTCAGTCTCAGGCTCAATCTCAGACTCAACCTGAGATTCAGCCTCAGCCTGAAGCTCAACCTCAACCCCAGGGTATAACCTTTAAAGCAGTAGGTATCCGCGACTCCAAGGAGGATGCCTTAAATCAGCGTATCTCGCTTGAGCTGCGCGACATAGATATCATCGAATCGCTGAAGTTTCTGGCTTCTAAGGCAAATCTGAACATAGTCTATACTAAGGCAGTTACCGGCAGGGTTACTTTGGCTGTCGAGAATATCCCTATCAAGGATATCTTTGATATTATGCTGCGTTCAAACGGACTGGCCTATGTGAAGACGGGAGAGATTTATAATATCATGGCTGAGGCGGAGTATAAGGCTTTATATGGACAGGGTTTTTCCGATGTCCGCCAGGTAAAGGTTTTCCGCCTCAAATACGCTATTCCGGAGCAGGCCTTTAATCTGCTGGATGCCTTAAAAAGCGATATCGGAAGAGTGCTGGTAGATTCTGAATCCGGCAACGTCCTTTTGCTAGATACCTCCGAGCGGATAGAGCGCATGCAAAAGGCCTTAGAGGAATTTGAGAAACGCAATATTGTGCAGGTCTTCAATCTTAAATATTCCAAGGCCAAGGATGTGGAAGATATGCTTAAGTCGCAGCTGGATGCCAAGAAGGTCGGTTCAATAAAAGCTGATGAGCGCAATAACCAGATTATCGTGCAGACCCTTCCGGAGAGGATGCAGGAGATTTCCAGGTTGATAGATAGTTTGGACAGGCAGACAAAAGAAGTCTTAATCGATACCCAGATAATTAAAATAAAGCTCAGCGACCAGGCAGACAGGGGGATTAACTGGGAAGGATTATTCAATGTTGCTGAGGGTAGAGAGAAGGGGATGACCTATCTAGGCTCTTATCCTTTTAGCTTAGTGCAAGGGGCATCTGCCACTACCTGGCAGTCAAGGCCGCAGTTCCTTTCGGCCTTAAACGGGACTGTAGGCGCTTATCCTTTTAGCGGGACAGCGAGTAATTTTGCAGCCAGCACGCCAACCGTTCCCGGAGAAGCCATACATTTGGGTATGGTTACCAATAAAAAGGATTTTGATATTGTGGCGAAATACCTGCAGACCTTGGGCAAGAGCCAGATACTCTCTAATCCAAAGATCGTTGCGGTTAATAACCAGGAAGCCAAGATCCATATCGGAGAGCGGCAGGCTTATGTTACTACTACCACCACCACAGGCCAGACCACCAGCACCATTTCAGAAGAAGTGCAGTTTGTGGATGTGGGTATTCAGCTCTCTGTTACCCCTAATATAAACGACGATGGCTATATTACCATGAAGATAAAACCGGAGATTTCAAGCGTCTCTTCCGTACTGATTACGCCCACTAATAATAAGATTCCTATAATAGATACCTCTATGACTGAGACTACGGTTATGATTAAGGACGGGACTACTCTGATTATCGGAGGGCTGCGCAAGGAAGAGAAGAGCACGACTTCCGAGCAGACCCCTTTCTTGGGCAACATACCTTTCCTGGGTAATCTTTTTAAATCCGCTACCTATAGGACGGATAGGATAGAGCTTCTGGTGATGCTTACCCCGCATATTATAACAGGGGATGAACTGGTTACAGGAAACAAAAGGGCATTTGTCCAGAGCCCCGGCCAGGACTACCGGGATTACCAGTCGGTGGTGCCGGGCAAAGACTTACCTTCTGCTGAATTGCCGGCTGAGGTCAGGCCTAAGGCATATCGGGATTATTTTACTCCGGGGAGCGAAAATAAAGATAAACCATTGATGAAGGAGATTAGGTATGAACCTCGTTAGCAATCTGAAGAATAAGAATAAAATCCTTTTTGCCATACTCATCCTTGTTCTTTTGGCAGGGATAGCTTATTTCACCCTCAAGTCATCGACGCTCTTCTCAAAACTAAAAAACCTTAACAGCGACTATGAAAAACTGACCCAGAATTACGAAAAGCTCTCCCGCGATAACCAGGAGCTGAAAAACTCCTATTCCAAGATCCAGAAGGAATACCAGGCCACTTCGCTTGACCGCGACAATATGGTCGCGCAGGCTAGGGGCCTGCTTGTGGATAGGGAGCGTGCCAGGGAACTGGAGGCTGAGGTCCTCAGGCTCAAGGCAGATATAGAGGCTCAGGCTAAAGAAAAGCAGGCTATCGTTAATCAGAATCTGGGGGTTAAGGACGGGATTAACAGGATAGTGGCGGAAAAAGAGCAGCTGATCAGAGAGAAGGCGCAGCTTATGGAAGCGCTGGCAAAGGAAAAAGATAACTATACTCTGAAGAAACTAACCCAGGAGAATGCCGGCCTGCAGAGAGAAAAGAATACCTTGGGCATAAACCTCAAGCAGTCGCAGTCAGAGGCGGTTAAGGCCCTGGAAAACACCTCTAAACTAAAACAGGAATTAGCCAAGGTGAAGGATGAATTGAGCAGGACGAGGGAGGAGAAAAACAAGCTGACCCAGAATGTGGGAGAGCTGACCAGGAACTATTCCGAAGCAGTGAAAAAGAATAAACAGCTGGAGGAGCGGACCGCAGACCTGCCCAAGAAATTCGCAGAGCTCGCCCGGCAGAATAAGGCGCTTATAAAAGAGACGGCGAATATGCACTATAACCTGGCTGTTTTCTATACCAAGAATAAGGAATACTCCCGGGCATTGGCTGAGCTGGAGAAGACCCTGGAGTTGACGCCTGACGATGCTTACGCGCATTTTAATATCGGTTATATATATGCCGAATATATGGTTAACCGGCAGAAGGCGATCGAGCACTTCAAGCATTATTTAAGACTGGCTAAAAAAGACGATAAGGATGTGGATTGGGTGAAGAAATATATCCTTACCTGGCAGGCATGGGAAGGTAAGGAGCAAATTGAATAAGTGAGGCCGCAACTTATGGAAGTTCGTAAGAACGACATAAGTTGCATGGCCGAACTTATCCCCGCTGCTTCGTGCTTTTTCGCTTTGCAAAAAAGCACGAAGCAAAGCGGTGGGGATTAATTCGCACCTATAACTTACTCACGCTTCGCGTTCGTAAGTTATGTGCTCATTAAAGGGAGGGAGTATGAAAAGAATAATTTTCTTCGGCGCGCTGGCAAGCATCCTCGTTCTTACGGTGCTGTTTATTTCCGGGATCTGTATTGCCCAGGATAATTCCGTAGCCCGTAAGGCAGCAGAGGCAAAGGCAACAGTTGCTTTAGGAGCCAGGGAGTGGAACGTGGATTTCAGGAGCACTGACCCGGCCAGCAAGGTAAAGCCCTGGTCTGACACCTTGATTCTCGCTGACGGTAAGCTTAACTCTAAGTATCTCGCGGAGAAGGGCTATCCTGTTTCCAATATTAAGGTTACGGTAGAGGATGGCTTGATCATATGGGAGACTATGCAGGGGACCCAGAAAGGGGATATAGCCTTCTGGAGAGGGGAATTAAGAGGAGATTCTATGAGCGGCTTATTAAGTCTCAAGCCTCCTGTAGGAGAGACCAATGAATTTTCCTTTGTGGATAGCATGGAGAAATCTAAGTATTTTAAGGATGTTAAGACTAAATATACCAGCAAGCGCAAGGATGGCAACCGCGACGTGGCTGATTTTGAGATTGCCTGCATACTTAAGAGGGATATAGAAAGATAATGTTGAAGCTGAAAGCAGTTTATTCCGTCTTGTCCCGTCTCTCAAAAAGAGAGAAGCTCGTGCTTTATGGGGCCGTGCTGTTTGTTTTTCTCATGCTCCTGGACCGCATGATAATATATCCGGTCTTTCATAGAATGGAATACCTGGACGAAGAGATCAAGAACAGGGAGTCCATTGTCAGGAAGAATATGCATATCCTGGCTCAGAAAGACAGGATCTTAAGCGAAAGCACGAAGTACGCGCCATTCTTAAGCAGCCTGAAATCAGAAGAAGAAGAGATAACCTCGCTCCTGAAAGAGGTGGAGGTTCTGGCGAATAAGGCCTCGGTTTACCTGGTGGATTTAAAACCAGTCGGCTCCAAGGATGTAGGGACATCTAAGAAATATATCGTCAGTCTTAATTGCGAGGCGCAGATGGAGCAGGTTATTAACTTTATGTATAGCATAGAGAATTCAAGCAAACTTCTATTGATAGAGAAATATCAGATAACTCCGAAATCAAGGGATTCCAGTGTGGCAAAGTGCAGCCTCACTATATCAAAGATCGTTATGCCTTAAAAAAAAGGGGGGGCGTATGAAAAAAGTTATTTTTGTTACGTTAACCTTAGTCGTTTCTTTGAGCCTTAGCGCCTATGCCTTAGAGCCGCAGCTCCTTGAGATGCGCAGCAGGTTTTTCCAGGAGGCCGGAGAGCTAAAGGCCCTGCCGGTAACACCTAAAAATGTAGTTGTGATAAACAGCATGTGGGATACCTGCCTTATGACCATGACGCAATTAGACGCCTATTTTTATATGCTAGGTATATTCAATACCGTAAGCAAAGAAGAAGCAAGCAGAGAGGCCGTTGACTACCTTACCTC
>CAZKQC010000022.1:0-13683 GCA_964554825.1 uncultured Planctomycetales bacterium | reverse complement strand
CCGCGGCTGCTGGCACGGAGTTGGCCGTGGCTTCTTCTCTAGGTACCGTCAATCCCATACTGTATTATAATATGGAACGTTCTTCCCCATCGAAAGAGGTTTACGATCCGAAAACCTTCATCCCTCACGCGGCGTCGCATAGTCAGGCTTTCGCCCATTGCTAAATATCCTCGACTGCAGCCTCCCGTAGGAGTCGGGGCAGTGTCTCAGTCCCCGTGCGGCTGACCACCCTCTCAGGCCAGCTACCCGTCAATAGCCTTGGTAGGCCGTTACCCTACCAACTAGCTGATAGGACGCGAGCTCATCTCCAAACAATAGCTCTTGCGAGCCACCTTTATCCTTGGCAGCTTACGCTACCAAGGACACATCGAATATTACTCTCACTTTCGTAAGGCTATGTTCGATTTGGAGGTAAATTACTCACGTGTTCCTCGCCAGTCTGCCGCTCTGGCCCTTCTTCCAGGAACATCCCCTTGCGGGGACACTCCCTTCCAAAAAACCATCGCTCGACTTGCATGCCTAATCCACGCCGCCAGCGTTCACTCTGAGCCAGGATCAAACTCTCCGAAAATCTAGGAAAATTTGGATAAAGGCTCTAATGATTCTTTTTGTTACCTCAAAAATTGACCTTGAAAAACCTTTTTACAAAGATTTTTCTTGGCCACGCTTGGCTATCCTAATTATCGAAAGAACGACCTCCGGAAAGGAGGTATTTAAAATTTATCCTCTCCCTCGCCTAAACACTTGTACTTTTCTTCAAAAAGTACTGCGTAGGCTCGGGATGTTTTGTTTACCTCTGATAGCAGACAAAACAAAAGCGTCCCGTAAACATTGGGACGCTTTAAAATTTACACTAGCGTCTTCTAGTCGGGAAGTTTACTTAACCAGGATTGTCAATACCACTACTTATTGCTTTCACAATAATTGGCTCACTCCCTTTTCCCTATCTTGCAGGGAGAAGTAGTTTATACCAAAAAAACCCGTTATTGTCAAGTGATTTTTTCACTAAATTTACCAGAAACGCAACCCCTTATTTCTTAAGCTAGTTAGCTATCTGCTCTAAACAGCCTGGCCTGACTTACTTCGCCACCAACTCGGTTATCTTGAATATTGGCATAAACAAGGCGATTACAATCCCACCTATGACTGTGCCCAGGAAAGCGATAACCAGCGGTTCTATGAGGCTGGTCAACCCTGAAACTGCCGCATCCACCTGCTCATCATAGAAATCGGCAATCTTGGAAAGCATCTTCTCAAGCTGGCCGGTCTGCTCTCCTATGCTGATCATGCGCACTACCATGGGAGGAAAGATATCGCTCTTGGAAAGCGGCTTGGAGATCGGCTCTCCGTCACGCACAGAGGCGCGGCAGTCTAGGACCGCCTTTTCTATTACCTTATTGCCTGCGGTCTTAGCCACAATCTCCAGCGCATTAAGTATGGAAACTCCGCTTCTAACCAGGGTTGAAAAGGTGCGGGAAAACTTGGCCACGGCTATCTTGCGTATGATCGGTCCTACAATCATAAGTTTTAAAATCTTGCTATCAATATTGTAGTGGCCTTTTTCAGTGCTGGCGTATTTCTTGAAAATAACTACTGCCGCTGCCATTAATATCATCATAATCAGGAAATACTTTCCCAATAAATCGCTAATACCGATCAGGATGCGTGTAGGAAGCGGAAGCTGGCCTCCTAAGATCTCAAATATGCCCTTAAAGGTAGGCACAACCTTTAAAAGCAGCACTGCGGTGATTATAATGGCCATGCTCACAACCACTAAAGGATAAACCATGCTGGCTTTTATTTTTCTGGTAAGTGCTGCGGTTTTTTCTAAATAAGTAGCCAGCCTATCTAACACCTCATCCAGCATACCTGAGGCCCCTGCCCTGCTCATATTGACAAAAAGATCAGAGAAGACTTTGGGGTGTTTTGAGAGCGCCTCGCAGAAATTCATCCCTGCCTCTATATTCTGTCTTACATCCGCAACCACTCTCTTGAAGCTGGGGTTCTCAATCTGCTCGCTCAATATCCCCAGGGCCTGAACCAGGGGTATACCGGTCTCGACCATCGTAGCCAGCTGACGGGAAAAAACCACCAGGTCGTCAGGCTTTATGCTCTTGCCTCTGGCTTTAAATACCCTATTCTTTGCCTGCTGGATAGAAAGCACTATCAGCTCTTTGTTATGCAAGAGCTCGGCAACTTCGGTTTCGTTCGATGCCTCTATTACGCCGTTTACGCTGTTGCCTGATTTATCCTTTGCGCTGTATTGATAATTAGCCAAAACCCCTCCCTGATATTAATCGCCCGGCTAAAAAGTGTTTACCACCCTTAAGAATGCCGTCACAACCTCAGGATCAAACTGTTTACCTGAATTCCTCTTGATCTCCGCAACAGCATCATCCCTGGAAAGCGGAATCTTTCTGTAAGAACGGGCTGAGCGCATTGCTTCGTATGCGTCTGCAACATGGAGTATGCGCGCGCCCAAAAGAATATTGCCGCCGCTGCGCTTCTCGGGATAACCTGAGCCGTCGTAATGTTCATGGTGCTGCCTGACCAGGTCTATTACCCCGTTTAGAAAAGTCAGGGGCTCCAGGATCTGCGCTCCGATCACAGGATGCTTTCTGATCTGCCCCCACTCTTCCTCCGTAAGTTCGGAGGTCTTTCCCAATATGGAATCCTCGACCCCGATCTTGCCTAAATCATGCAGCTCGCAGGCCTCCCTGAGCAACTCGATATCGTTAGCGACCAGGCCCATCTCTGCCGCGATACTTACCGCATACCTGGCCACATTCTCGGAATGGCTGTGCGTATAATGGTCTCTGGCATCGATGGCCTGCGCCAGCACTTTAATAGTACGCATATATGTCTGGCGCAAATCCTCGTAAAGCCTGGACAGGTTCTTGGTAGATTCCTCTATTCTCTTAGCCAGGAGGATATTCTGTTTCTGCAAGGTGCTATTCTGCTCCTTAAGCCCGTGAGAAAGCTTACGGTGTGTAGTAGCCAACATATGCAGATCCACGCCTTTTTTAATCAGGAAGAGCAACTTGTCCAGATTAACCGGTTTGCTGATAACTTCATATACCCCAAGCCTGGATACTTCTTTAAGCGCCTCGGGATTAACTTCGCTCAAGTAAGCGATGATGATAGAGTCAGGATCTATCTTCTTCAGTTCCCCGACTAGCGTCTCTCCCTCTTTGTCCGCAAGGTTAAGCCTGGTTATTACCACGTCAAAGCCGTTATGCGCAAAAATATCCAGCGCGGACTTATGGTCGGATTCGCATACCACGGAATAACCGCCGTTTAGCATGATCTTTTCCTTAAAGAACTTGGTCATTGCCTGGTCATCATTAATCAGTAATACGTGGTAACCGGCCCTGTTCATCACTCCTCCGTAGTTATCCTTATCGCTTCATCCAGGGTAGTGACACCTTCTTTAACCTTTATAAAAGCATCGTCTCTTAATGTCATCATGCCGCATTCTTGCACTGCGTATTTCTTAATATCATCCAGAGATTTCTTCTCTATGACCATCTCGCGGATGGTATCGTCAATCATCACTGTTTCCAGAATAGCTATTCTACCATGAAAACCGGTATTATTACAATGTTTACATCCTGCGGCCTTGTAAAAGATAGTTTTTTCTTTAAAGCCTATACTCTCCAGGAATGCCGCAGGTATCTCTGTGGGCTTGCGGCATTTCAGGCAGAGTTTCCTGCAGAGCCGCTGGGCGCAGAGCATAACGAGGCTGGAGGCCACCAAGAAAGGCTCTAGCCCCATGTCTATAAGGCGGGTGATGCTGGAGATAGCGTCGTTAGTATGCAGAGTAGAAAAAACCAGCTGCCCGGTAAGCGCAGCCTTGATGGCGATATCCGCAGTCTCTGAATCCCTGATCTCACCGATCATGATTACGTCGGGGCTCTGCCTTAACAGCGAACGCAGGCCAGAGGCAAAATTAAGCTCTATCTCAGGCTTTACCTGGACCTGGGTGATGCCTTCTACCTGATATTCTACCGGGTCTTCGATGGTAATAATATTCTTATCCGGAGTATTAAGCTGGTTCAAAACAGAATACAAGGTTGTGGACTTGCCTGACCCGGTAGGCCCGGTAACCAGGATCATCCCGAAGGGTTTGGCTATCGCTTTCTTAAAGACAACCAGCGGCTGCTCGGAAAATCCCAGTTTATCCAGGCCTATGGATAAATTGCCTTTGTCTAAAAGGCGCAGCACAAACTTCTGGCCGAATGTCGTAGGCAGGCTTGAAACCCGAAAATCCACCTCCTTGCCTTCGTGCTTCACTTTAAACCTTCCGTCCTGGGGGACGCGGCTCTCGGTAATATCGAGATTAGAAATAATCTTGATCCTGGCTAAAATAGCATTTTGGTTGGATTTGTTGATATTGAAGATGTCATGCAGGGCTCCGTCGATACGGTAGCGTATGCGCAGGATATCCTGTTCAGGCTCGATATGTATATCTGAGGCCCTCTGCTTCAGGGCCTGGGTAAGCATGAGGTCTACGAGTTTGACGATAGGCGGCTTCTCGCTTTCCTGAATTGCGCTGCTAAGCTCTATCTCCTCCCCTTTCATCAATTCAATATCCCCGGCACTAGCCTGGGTAGCTGAAACATCCTCTCCCAGGACCTGCTCTGCCTCCTGCGCCTGCTGCCGGTATTGCGTTTCAATGGCCTTGAGGATCTCATCCTCGGGGCTTAAAACCGTATCAATATTAAATCCGGTAAAGATGCGCAGGTCATCCATTGCAAAGATATTCAGGGGATCAGAGATTGCCACGGTCAGGGTATTAGCCATGCGCGATAGCGGGATTATATTATACTGCCTGGCCAGCCTCTCCGGGATAAGCTGCACAATCTTAGGATCAAATTTATATCTGGAGATGTGCAGCGTAGGTATGTAGAGGTGCTCTGATAACAGGGAAAGTAAATCCTCCTCTGAGATAACGCCCTGCTCCACCAGGATGTTGCGCAGGGATACCTGTTTCTTTTTCTGAATGACAAGCGCTTTTTCCAACTGTTCCTTGTTTATCTGCTTGCTCTTCAGCAGTATCTCGATTATATTCTCTTTTAAAGTAAGCAAGTTATGTGCTCTCCTTATCCCTTACAGGTTATCTCTTATATACACTGTAAGGGATATGATCCTTACTCACTCTGTTCGTAAGGATTTCGCTAAATAAAAGCTTAGGGTGCTTAGTTCGGCCATAAAACTTATGTTCGCTTACGCTCCATAAGTTTTGGCCTCACTCATCCTGTATGGTAACCCGTAAAACCTCTTCAAGCGTAGTCTCTGCCTTCAGCGCCTGCTCAACGCCTTCTTCCCTGAGCGTCTTCATCCCCTCTAAACGCGCCTGTTTTTTTATAACATGCTCCTGCGCCCTGCTCAAAATCAACTCCCTGATTTTTGGAGTCAGCAATAACACCTCTGCAATCGCCAATCTTCCGCTATATCCGGTATTAAAACATTGAGGGCAACCCCTGCCGCGGAAAAACTGCGGGTCTTTAACCGCGGGCTGCTCGAGCTTCAGGCTTTCCATAAGCTCCTTCTTAAAGGTATAGCCCTCCTTGCAATAAGTGCATATCTTACGCACCAGCCTCTGCGCCACTACGCAGACCAGCGAAGAATTAATCAGGTACGGCTCAACTCCCATATTTACCAGGCGCGCTATTGCGCCGCTTGCTGTAGTAGTATGCAGGGTAGACAGCACCAGGTGCCCGGTGAGTGCGCTTTTAATGGCGATATCCACTGTCTCAAAATCGCGGATCTCCCCGATCATGATGACGTTGGGATCCTGCCTCAGTATTGAACGTAGCGCGCCGGCAAAGGTGAGCCCTATATCCTGCCTTACCGTAACCTGATTTATGCCTTCCAGCTGATATTCCACAGGATCCTCTACGGTAACGATATTCTTCTCCGGGCTATCGACGTATTTGAGTATGGAATAAAGCGTAGTGGTCTTGCCGCTGCCTGTGGGCCCGCAGACAAGCATCATCCCGTGAGGAAGCCCTGCTATCTTTTTGAATTTATCAACCGCATCTCGGCTAAACCCGAGCTTTTCAATATCCAGCGTGGCCTGGGATTTATCAAGTATGCGTATAGCCACCTTCTCCCCCTGGCTTGAAGGAAGCACTGAAATACGGAAATCTATCTCCTTGCCTGACATCTTGATTTTAAAACGGCCGTCCTGGGGCAGGCGGTGCTCGGTAATATTCAGTTCCGACATTACCTTGATGCGCGATACGATAGAGGCATGCATGCTCTTTGCGGGAGCCTTCTGTTCATGCAGCAGGCCGTCTATGCGGTAGCGGATCCTCAGGGTTTTTTCCATCGGCTCAACCAATACGTCAGAGGCCTTTTTCTTAACCGCATCTTCGATTATAAAATTGGTGACCTTGATGACCGGGGTATCGCGGCTGACACGGACAAGCTCCTGGTCGCTTAAAGAGACTTCTTTCTCTTCCCTGATGACCTCTATCGAGGTAGTTGCCATCTCCTTTACCAGGTCGTCGATAACGGTCTTGGTTACGTCAGGGTAAGAAACATCTATGGTCTGCAGGATATCCTGACTGGAAGAGATGATCGGGTTAATCCTGTAGCCGGTCAGAGACTCCACGTGATCTATGGCAAAGATATTCAGGGGGTCGGCCATAGCCAGGGTAATAGTATCTCCCATCTTGGATACGGGGATTATCTGGTAGTGCCGCGCGATATCGGAGGGGATAAGTTTAACTACTTCGTAATCTATCTTGAAACGTTTCAGGTCGATTAAAGGAAAGCCCAGGCCTTCACTCAAGGTAGAGATAAGGTCGCTCTCCTTAATGAAATTCAGCCCTATAATGATATCACTGAGTCTCCCGCCCTTCTCGGACTGAACCTTAAGCGCCTGGGCGAGCTGCTCCTGTGTGATAAGCTTATTATTGATCAGTATCTCTGTCAGGCGCTCTTTTAAGGAAACCATTGATTTAGTAAGTAGCTAGCTCGTTATTTATCCTTATAATGCTTGTCAATCGCCAGCTTGATATCCGAAGAGGTCGAAACGAATGCCTGGACATTGCAGCCTGAAATCAATTCCACGTCCTCAACCGCCTGCACGTTAAGCGGGTTGGACATCGCCAGCGTAAGGTTATTGCCTATCTTATCTATGGGTATGATCAGGTACTGCCGGGCAACGCGGCCAGGGACGATATGCGCGATCTCAGGATTAATTTCATAGTTACCCAGGGGCAGATAGGGAAAACCGTACTGGGCAGTCAAGGCCTGGGCAATATCTTCCTCCTTGACAAAACCAAGCTCAACCAGAATCTCCCCGATTAACCCCCCCCTCTCCTGCTGAATAGCCAATGACTCACTCAGCTGGCGTTTATCGATGACACCGCGCTCTATAAGCAGTTCACCTAATTGTTTATTGATAATCCTGCGCATATAAGGTTAACCTAAAATACGATTCTTACCCAGGGCCTTGGCCTGCAGTAGCGCTTCCCTGGCTTTAGTGATCAATTCTTCTGCCGTTACTCCGTCAAGCGGATTCTCGCTTACCCCGCCGCTGACCGTAAGTTTTTTATTCTCATCCCGCTCGCCGCTAAATGACGCCTCCACTTTTTTCCTGACTTCCTCGCTGATAAATTTGGCCTGGCGCTTATTCTTTTCCGGCAGGACAATCGCAAATTCGTTATTGGCTGTCCTGGCCACGCGGTCTATCTCAGTGACGGAATCGCGGATGAAATAAGCAATCCTCTTAAGGGTAGCCTCTGCGTAATCAGGCCCGAAGTGAGCCTCTATCTTGCTAAAATCGTCGATATTTAAAAGCGCCAGAGCGCATGGCCTCTGGTAACTGATCGCCCGGCGTATCTCTTCCTGAAGGCGGTTGCGGATGAAGGCCTCGTTATATAGGCCGGTGAGCGAATCTTTAATTTCAAGCTTCTCTACGCGGTGCGACAAGAGGTCGTTTTCCAGGGCGATAGCCAGCTGTTTGGCGAATATATCCAGCAGCTCTATATCATCCTTCTTGTAGAGAAAAGATTCTTCGGCATTACCTATCCCCAATATCCCGGTGACCTTACCCCTCAAGAATACAGGAGCGGCAAGGGTATTCTTAATTCCGAACTTTCTGTAAAACGCATCTTTTAATTCCGCCGAGGCTCCACTCTTAGAGTCAAGCACCAACGTCTGCCCCTGGGCAATAAGGGTGCAGAATACCCGATCAGCCGGCTCGATCTCTATTCCTGAAAACTGCCCTGAGTTCTCTGCATCTACTACTTTGACGGAAAATGCATCACCGGACTCTTTCTTAAAAAATAAATAGGCGGCAGTGGATTGTGCCAACAGCTTAGCCTTAACACTAGTGACCTTCAACACCTCTTCAAGTTTTGCGCCCTGCAGGACTAGAGAACTAATCTGCAGCAGCGTAGAAAGCACGAAGAGGCGCTTCTGGATCTCCAGGTCTATCTCATTAGTCCTCTCTTTATAAGTTTTCAGTTCATCGATATTGACACGGATGCGCTGAGTCAGCTGATTGAGCGACCCTTCCAGGTCTCCGATCTCATCCTTGCATTCTATCTCCAGCTTTCGGCTGACATCCCCTGAAGCAATTATCTTGGCTTCCGAGATGATACTGAGAATGCGGCCCACTATCCCTCTTACCACATAAAAACCAACCAAGGCAATAAATATACTTAAGAGCGTCACTGTAACTACCTCAATTTTCAGGCCTACATGCGGAAGTATAAAGCTGGAGATCAGATAAATATAGACCAGAAACGGCAGGACTGACATAAGGTAAAACGCTATCCTGAGCTGGTAGCGCAAGCCTTTTGTCTCCACAGAAAACTTTTGATTATGTTTTATCATTTTCCCCTCCTAAACCCCCTGAGGGTTCAATTATACTTCTTATCGTCTGTTATTGCAACAACTTTTGCTATTTAAGAGTCGGAAAGCAGGGTATCTTTCGTTATGCCGGTATCCAGGAAATCCCAGGGCAGAATCTCTTCCCTTGACCTCTCCCGCAGATAAAAATCAGGGTCTATCCCGCATTCCGAAAAGGCATCCATCCAGATATCGAAACGGAAGTGTTCCATCCAGGAATCGAACCTGGCCCCCTTACGAAAAGCAGCCAGGATCACGCGGCTTAACCTTCTGTCGCCGCGGCAAAGCAGCCCCTCCAGTATACTCATATAGGGGTTGTGCAGATTCAATTCGAGCCTTGAGCTTTTTATCTTACTTTTAATATAAGCATGCTTGCGCTTTATGCTTTCCAGGTCCTGCATCTTAAGCCATTGAAACGGCGTGTGCGGCTTAGGTATCAGGGTATTAATACTGATGTTAACCTGTGCCGGGCCCAGCCGCTCTTGCCTGCGCAAATCAGAAACCTGCCTGGCAAAATCAATCATGGCATCAAGGTCCTCGTCTTCTTCAGAGGGCAGCCCGATCATAAAATAGAGCTTTATGCGCTGGTAACCAGAACGGTATGCCTGTCTTAGTGTTTCCAGAAAATCAGCAAGATCAAAATTTTTATTCAGCACGCTGCGTAACCTTTCCGTCGCTGCCTCAGGGGCAAAGGTCAGCCCGGTCTTTTTAACGGTAGCGATTAGAGAAGAAAGACTGCCTACTATCGTCTTGGGCTTTATTGAAGGCAGGGAAATTGCAACCCCTTGAGCCTTAAATAATCCAATCAGGCCCTTCAGGAGCTCTTCGATATCCGGATGATCGCTTACAGACAGGCCTCCCAGGGCTATCTCTTCGTATCCGCTTAATTTAAAGGTATCACAGGCAAGCTGCAATATATTATCCCCGGACCTGAGACGATAAGGAAAATACTGTGACCTCGCCTGGCAGAAACGGCAGCGGTTAGGACAGCCGCGCATGATCTCCAGCGTAATGCGGTCATGGACAGTCTGTATATAAGGGGTGAGCCACTCCCTGGGGAAATATGAAGTATCGAGGTCCCGGATAAATCTCTTCTTGATCTTTAACGGCAGGCCGGCAAACTTGGGGCTAAACTCCTTAATCGTTCCGTTTTCGTTATAGGTGACCTCGTATAGCGAAGGCGCGTACACGCCTTCAATCCCCGAGAGCTCAACCAAGAGCTCTTCTTTTGTCATCTGGGCGCTGCGAAACCTTTCCCGGAATTTTTTATAGGTGTCGATAATCTCTACGATTGCTTCTTCCGCTTCTCCGATCACGAATAAATCGAAAAACTCATGCATAGGCTCAGGATTCAGTACACAAGGACCTCCTGCAATAACCAGGGGGTGCTTATGGCCGCGCAGGCAAGACTCTAAGGGTAAGGCGCCTAATTCCAGGACACTCAACACGTTGGTATAATCAAGCTCATGGCCCAGGGAAAAACCTATCAGGTCAAACTCATTAAGCGGCCTGCCTGTCTCTAGCGAAGACAACCCGATACTCTTCTGCCTCAGGAGTTCCTGTAAATCTCCTGCAGGGACAAAGAATCTCTCGCAAGCTGCATCAGGCATATTATTCAATATGCCGTAGAGAATCCTAAGCCCTAAGTTACTCATCCCCACTTCATATAGATCCGGGAAACAGAGCGCAAATTTTACCGCAGAGTTAGAAAAATCTTTTTTAGGGACGTTCCACTCCTGGCCGATATATCTGGCTGGTTTCTGTATCTGCGCTAAAATATCTTCTAGCATATTAAACCTTAACTCTATCTGCGTCAAAATACTGTCCTGGTCCTGTCGATATTAACCAGGATACCCAGTGAGATAAAAGTCACCATAATGGATGAGCCGCCGTAGCTCATCAGGAAAAGCGGCACCCCCACCACCGGCGCAAACCCCAGATTCATGGAGATATTGATAAAAACCTGGATACTAAGCATAAAGGAGATCCCCAGAGCAAGCAACCTGCCGAAATTATCGGAAGTCCTGCGCGCAATCTCCAGGCCATACCTGATCAGAAGATAATAAAGCAAAAGGAGTACGAGGCTGCCCATAAATCCCCATTCTTCGGCAAAAGTCGCAAATATAAAATCAGTATGAGCCTCGGGCAGAAAACGCAGCTGGCTCTGCGTGCCTGAGAGCCAGCCCTTGCCGAAAAACCCTCCTGAGCCGATGGCGATCCTGGATTGAATTATCGTATAGCCTGCGCCCAGCGGGTCGATATTGGGATTGAGAAAAACCATCAGCCTTTCCTTCTGATAAGCTTTCAGGAAATGCCATAATACCGGAAGGCAAATAATCCCCAAAGAAACGAATGAGATTATATAGCCCAGCCTCACGCCCGCCAGGAAAAGCATAGCCAAAAATATAAACATTACGATAAGGCCGCTGCCCAGGTCAGGCTGTTCGATAATCAGTGCCGCCGGAACTATTATCAGGATAAAAGGCAGGAGCAGGCCCTGAAAAATACCCATCCTGTTCACCTGGAGAGAAAAGTCCTGCACTGACTTTGCGCTGTAATACCTGGCTAAAAATATCACGATGACCAGTTTTGCGAGCTCCGAAGGCTGAAAGTTAAACCAGGCAAACTTAAGCCAGCGCTGGGCGCCCAGATGCACCACGCCAAGCATGAAAACCAGAAATAGCAGAAACAGGGCTGCGGCATATAAAAAGTAAGTAGCATCCCAAAGCCTGCGGTAATTGAAATTTGAGATAAGTAAAAAAAGACAGGCCCCTAAAATCACCCAGATTATCTGGCGCTTGTATATATCCTGCCAGAGCCTGCCCTCCTTCTGGTGGGTGCTGCTGTATATAGACAAAATTCCAAGGCAGCAGATCAGCAGCGCAATTATCAAGATACCGAAATTAGTTGACCGTATTTTTATCATTCTTTATCCTCTAACAAACCCTGATCAATCATCCCCTGAATTATCTGCCTGGCCACCAGCGATGCTGCCGTGCCAGAGCCTCCGTTCTCTAAAAATACGCAGATAACAAATTTGGGGTTCTTAAAAGGAAAAAAACCCGCGAACCAGCCATGCGGCTGTCCGCGGGTTACCTGGGCAGTGCCGGTCTTGCCGGCCACTGCCACCTCAAGCCCTGCCAGAAGACTAGCTGTGCCGCCTGCATCTGCTACGGTATCACGCAACGCACTTTTTATGTAATCCAGGGTATCCTCTTTTACGGGAACCCTGTTTACTTTCTTATGGTAACCCCAGACCGCCACCTCGCCTATGGCCTTAATTATATGCGGGTTAACCAGGAGGCCCTTGTTGGCAAAGACGGCCATCATCCTCGCCATCTGCAGCGGAGTTACAAGTACATCTCCCTGACCGATAGCAAAGTTTGCCGTATCTCCTTCAAACCATTTTTGCAGCCTGTGGATCTTCTTCCATAAGGGGTGCGGCAGGAAACCGCTCTCCTCATAAGGCAGCTCTATCCCGGTAGGCCTGGCTAACCCGAACTTAAGCGCATACTCATTTATGGCTTCAGGCCCCAGGAGAATGCCTGTGCGGTAGAAAAAAGAATCGCAGGAATGCACTATTGCCCGTCTTAAATTCTGGCGGTCATGATTGTTCCAGCAGGAAAATTTGCGCTTGCCGATATATATGCCTCCGTCGCAGGGAAAAGTAACCGAGGTGTTGATCCTTCCTTTCTCAAGTCCGGCTGCGGCTACTATTAATTTAAAAACCGAGGCAGGAGGATAGGCCCCGCTGATTGCGCGGTTGATCAGGGGCGCTTCGGGATTATTAAATATATAAGCGAGCCTGGAGGTATTCTCTTTCGCGTTGAATACCGCAGGATTAAAATCCGGGCTATTGGCCATAGCAAAGATCTCTCCGTTCTCAGGGCTCATGATAATAACGCTTCCCTTCCTCTCTAGAAGGGCCTCCTGCGCTATCTTCTGTATCTCGAGGTCCAGGGTCAGCTGTATATCCTCGCCGTCTCTGGGAGGCCGAAACCCCAGCACCCGCACTGTCCGGCCGCGGTGATCAACCTCCACGGACAATCCGCCTTCTTCCTGCCGTAAATAATAATCATATTTTTCTTCTATGCCGCCAAAACCCACTATATCTTTTGTCTTGTAACCGTAATCCTCAAGCTTAGTAAGGCGCCAGTGGTCAATCTCACCGAGGTATCCTATAACATGACAGGCGAGCCTAGCGTAAGGATAATCCCGAACCGGCCTGGGCTGTATAATAACCCCTCCCAGGTCAAGCTTCAATTCTTCCAGGGCAATAGCCTTCTTGATATCTATCCGGCTCGCTACCACTACGGGGACTGAGCCGCCTGCAAAACCATTCCTGTAAGAACGCCGCAGTTCGTTCACGCTTGTCCCTAAAATACGGGCAAGGCTGACTAAAAGCTCACTCAGATAACCTTCTTCCTGCGGCATGACCATCACATCGTAAGTAAGAGAACTGCCTACAATTACCTTGCCCTGACGGTCGAGTATCTTTCCGCGGCTGCCCTCCTGGGGGAGCAGACGGATACAGTTTTTATCGCTCAGGTTCCTGAATTTATCCCCCTGTATGACCGCAAGATTAAAAATACCCAGGCCCAGTAAGATAAAGATAGACAATACCAGCCAGCCGATAATTTTTATACGCATTATTCTTTATAGAAGGCAGCATTAATGTTTCAGTGGAATCTGGTGATTTGTGTGGCTCAAGAAAAGACAGGCAAAGTTTGGCTGAAAGCTAAAGTAGTAATGTCCAAAGAAGTCATCACAATAGACGAAAACGCATCAGTTAAAAAAGCAGTTGACATCATGAAC
>CAZKQC010000021.1:0-14315 GCA_964554825.1 uncultured Planctomycetales bacterium | reverse complement strand
TCGTTATAGATATAGAGTCGCAGGGTTTTTTGTATAATATGGTAAGGAATATTGTCGGCACGCTTATAGATATAGGAAGAGGCAGGCTTTCTACGGGGAGCATGAGCAAGATTCTTCATTCCAGGGACAGAAAGCTTGCCGGGCCAACAGCTCCTGCAGAAGGTTTATTCCTGCTTAAAATTAACTACTGATACCGGATGAGCGCAGCGCAGCCAGAAAAAGAAAAGATTAACTGGGATCAATATTCGCTGGCGCTCATATTGATTTATGCGTTTTTGCAGGTTCTGCGCTGGCGCATGCTCCCTCAGTTTATGGATATCTATTATCATATCCTGACTGCCTGGGGTTTTATCCAGGCAGGAGGTTATGTGGGCTGGGATTTTTGGCAGTACGCTCCTATGGGAAGGGTGCATATCTACCCGCCGTTTTTCCATATCATACTCGCGTTCCTGATGAAGTGCGGGGCTGATGCCGTAATACTGGCTAAGTTCTTTGAAACAGTTACGCCGTTGTTGTTTCTGATAGTGCTTTGGTCGTTTGTCAGGAGGAATTTCAGCCGGCAGATGGCATTCCTGGCGATAGTCGCCTTCAGTTCTTCCTTCTCTTTTTATCTGGCATTATTAAATCATATACCCGCGAGCTGGGCAGGTATCCTGGGGATGCTGGCCCTTGATCAGTTCCTGCGCAAGAGGCTGGTTTCTTCCGTAATCCTGCTCACCCTTTCTTTTTATACCCATATAGGCATACCCTGGTGTTTTGGCCTGGCTATACTTTTTTACGGGCTCTGGGATAGAGAGAGCAGAATCCTCGCATTGCTGCTCTTTTTTTCTACGCTGGCACTATCAGCGCCCATGTTATTCAAGGAATTGTCAGGGCTAACGCATATCAGCGCATTGGGTTTCAACCTGCAGGAAAAGAATGCCTGTCAGTTTAAGATAGCGGAGTATCTCCTGGCCGCTTACGGTTTATTCCTCTCTATTAAAAAAGGAGGCAGGTACAGGATCTTTTTTGCTTTCTTTCTGGCGAGCCTGATATTCCTGCTTTATCCCTACCGTTTTTTTTCCGCAGAAGGTTATTTAGCGGTTCTGTTGTTTTCCAGCCTTGCGCTATCGGAGCTATTCGACTTTTTTACGGCCAGGATTAGATGCCAGAAATGCCTGGTTCTTTTTATCTTTGTGCTTTTTGGGATATTTTCTCCTACCCTGTCCATGAATAAAACAGGTTCAGGCGAGGGGGTCACCTGGCGGATTAAAAGCTTTGATTCCGCTTTTTTAGGGATGCTTTTTGCAAAAGGAGATTCTATTTGGTTAGACAGGGAATATTCTCAAGCTGCTCAGATCATAAAGAAAAACAGCGATACCTGGGATATCGTATATTCTAGGCTTAATCCTGCTGGTATGGCTCTTTCGGCGGTCTCAGCCAGGCCTACTGCCGGCGCCCTTTTTACAGAGATAGGCCCATCCAGGGATTTTGACCGTTTTGCCTCCTCCAAGATAATAATCTTCGCCTCTGATGAGGAGAGGGGGTTTCTTGAGGCAGTTACGCTTAAATATAGCCTGGAGAAGATCGGGGAAACAGAAGCCTTTATTTTATACAGGAATCCCGGCTGCAGGGTAAAGGCTGCTCCCCTTAAGGCATCTGTTCCCTTCGCGGTTATTGCGCTCTTTGCGCTGGGAGCGCTTCTGGTTTTATTGAAAAATAGGCATAAAATTTATTTGACTTAAATGAAAAGTATGTTATACTTTATTTTCTATGAATAGGACCTACGTAGTGAAAAAAGAGGATATTAAGAGGCAGTGGCATATTGTCGATGCCAAGGATAAGGTGCTGGGCAGGCTTGCTGCCAAGGTTGCAACTATCTTGAGGGGCAAGCACAAGCCTATCTTTACGCCTTCCCTGGATACCGGCGACGGAGTCATTGTCATTAATGCGGCCCAGGTCAGGGTTACCGGAAGAAAACTTAAGCAGAAGGTATACCGTCGTTATTCCGGTTATCCCGGAGGGCTCAAAGAGGTACCCCTGGAGGCCATGTTGAGCAAGAGGCCGACTACCGTGATTCATTTGGCTGTGCAGCGTATGCTGCCGCAGGGGCCGTTAGGCAGGGATATGATTAAGAAATTAAAGGTTTATGCGGACGATAAACACCCACATAAAGGACAATTACCCGTTTCTTTGGAGGTTTAACCAGTTATGAGCGAAGTTACGAGATTTAAGGCAGTAGGCAGACGCAAAGAATCCACGGCCAGGGTGCAGCTTCTCCCGGGCTCCGGCAGCATACGCGTCAACGGCAAACCCTACGAAAAATACTTCCTCAGGGAAACGGACAGGATCATTATCAAACAACCACTGATGGCAACTGAGAGCGCAACCAAATATGACGTAGTGGCTAATCTGCGCGGAGGCGGCCTTACCGGACAGGCAGGGGCTTTAAGGCACGGGATATCGCGTGCCCTGGTATTGGCTGAGGCTGACTTCAAGGATGTTTTGCGTAAGCAGGGCTTCCTTACGCGTGACCCGCGTATGAAGGAGCGTAAGAAGTACGGCCTCAAGGGTGCGCGCAAACGCTTCCAGTGGACAAAGAGATAATCAGGGCTTAGAAAATATTACAGGTCAGGACCAGAAAAATAGATTATTTAATCCCGCGAGGCGAACCAGCGGGATTTTTTTATACCCTATCTCCCGACGAGAAAAAGCTTGACTGTACCTTGTTTTTATCTTAATATTAAACGTATGACTAAAAAGGCGGTTTTTAGGCCGCTGATCTGTAAAGGAGTCTAAGATGATAAATGCAGGGATAGTAGGCGTTACCGGTTATGCCGGAGAGGAGTTAATCCAGATCTTGCTTAAGCACCCCCAGGTCAGGATAACTAATCTTTCTGCCAAGATAGATAAGCCGCTTCCCATAGGCCAGATATTCCCTAAGTTTTTCGGAAGGCTGGAGCTTGTTTGTTCGCTGCCGGATATAAAAAAGATTATTGCATCCTGTGACCTTGTTTTTCTGGCCCTGCCGCATACCGTATCTATGGGGCTCGTCCCTAAGCTGCTTAAGGCAGGCAAGAAGGTGATTGACCTGAGCGCAGACTACAGGCTTAAGAATACGGCGGTATATGAAAAGTTCTATAAGGTAGCGCATAAGGATAAGGTTAATCTCAAAAAAGCCGTGTATGGCCTGCCGGAGTTATGGCGGGCGAAAATTAAGGGCGCCCAGCTCCTGGCTAACCCCGGCTGTTATCCTACTGCCGCCATTCTTGGCCTGGCACCGCTGGTAGCTTTGGAGTTGGCGGATTTCTCTTCGGTGATTATCGACGCAAAATCAGGAGTTACCGGGGCAGGCAGAAAAGCGGCCGAGGCCATGCTCTTTGCAGAGGTCAACGAGGATTTTAAGGCCTATAAGATAAACATTCACCAGCACAGCCCAGAGATTAACCAGGAATTATCGAGCCTTGCCGGAGAAAACCTGAAAGTTATTTTTGTCCCGCACCTCCTGCCTTTAAGCAGGGGGATCCTGGAGACGATATACGTTAAGAGGGTCAAGGGCGCCAAGCTCAAAGCCAAGAACTTGCACCAGATGTATAAAAAATTCTATCAGAGGGAACCTTTTATAAGGATAAGGAGGGAGGGTGAATTCCCCAGATTAAAGGATGTAGTGGGTACGAATTTTTGCGATATAGGGATTGCCGAGTTCTCAGAGAGCTTAATCATCGTCTCTGCGATAGATAATCTACTCAAAGGCGCTTCTGGCCAGGCAGTGCAGAATATGAATATTATGTATAAGTTTCCGGAGACTATGGGGTTGCTATGAAACTGTATAAAAAAGCGGTTCTGCCCATATATTTCAAGGCTGGCGCTTTGGCCTGCGGGATAAAGAGATCGGGCAAGCCTGACCTGGCACTGCTTTATTCGCATGTGCCGGCAAAGGCCAGCTGCCTTTTTACCGCAAATAAAATACAGGCTGCGCCTATTAAAGTAAACAAAAGCCATCTTAAGCATAATGGCGGATACAAGGCAATACTGATAAACAGCGGTAATGCCAATTGTTTTACGGGCGCCTCTGGTGTAGCAGATGCCCGGGGTTTAGCGAATAGACTGGCTTTTGGTTTGGCTGTGAAAAAAGAAGAGGTCCTGGTAGCCTCTACCGGCATTATCGGCAGGAGGCTTCCGGTAGGTAAGATAAGAAGAGCTATCCCGCAATTAATCAGGGGGCTGTCTTTGCAGGCGATTGGTAAGGTAAGCAGGGCGATCCTGACTACCGATACCTTCAGCAAAGAGATCAGCGTAAAATTCAACCTGGGTAAAAGCCTGATTACTATCTGCGGTATTGCCAAGGGCGCAGGCATGATTGCGCCTGATATGGCTACGATGCTGGTCTTCATTCTCACCGATGCCAGGATTACTCAGCAGGCATTGGATAAGGCGCTTAGGATAGCCTCAGAGAATTCATTTAATTGCATAACCGTTGACGGCTGTATGAGCACTAACGATTCAGTGATGCTTTTGGCAAATGCAGCGGCAAATAATGAGGCTATAGATGAACGCAAGAATTTCCTGCTTTTTTCCGGGGCCTTAAATATGCTTTGCCTGGAGCTGGCAAAGATGATAGTCCGGGACGCAGAAGGCGCTACGAAATTTATCCGTATCAGGGTAAGTTCAGCTAAAAGCTTTAAAGAGGCGAAAAAGGCAGCCCTGGCAATAGCCAACTCCAATCTTTTTAAGACTGCGATGTACGGCCAGGACCCTAACTTCGGCAGGATAGTAGCCAGTGTCGGCTCATCCGGGGTCGATGTGGATGAATACAGGCTTAAGGTCAAGGTAAGTCCGTTAAAGAATAAGGATATCAGCGTTGATGTGTCCCTGGGTAAAGGCAAGGCTGCTGCCGTAGTTTATACCTCTGACCTGACCCCCGGCTATATTAAAATAAATGCAGCATACAATTAAATCAGGATAATATGGAAGAGGCTATTAAGAAGGCGGATGTTTTAATCGAGGCTTTGCCCTATATAAAGAAGTTTCACAAGAAAACCATTGTCATCAAGTATGGCGGCAGCATCCTGGGAGACGAAAAGATAAGGAAAGGCATACTGGAAGATATAGTTTTCCTTAATTTTATGGGCCTTAGGCCGGTATTGGTCCACGGAGGCGGCCCGAATATCAACGAGCGCATGCGCACCTCGGGTATAAAGGCGGAATTCGTTGACGGCATGCGCGTTACCGATAAAGAAACGCTTAAGCTCGTAGAGGAAGAGCTGCAGGTTTTAAACGATAAAATCGTGGAAGAGATAGCAGAGCTCGGGGCAAAGGCCTGCGGCTTAAACGGAAAAGAGAGGAAGATCATCCAGGCAGAAAAGAAGAAAACAAAGGTAGACCTGGGCCTGGTGGGCGATATCACCGGCATCAACACCGAGCCGATAACAGAGGAGTTAAAGGCTGACAAGATAGTGGTGCTCCTGCCCATAGGGATAGGCCAGGACAAGAAGACCTACAATGTGAATGCCGATGAGGCGGCATCAGCTATCTCCGTAGCCATGAAAGCAGAGAAGCTGGTCCTGCTTACCAACGTAAAAGGGATTATGCGTAATCCTGAAGACCCCGGTTCTTTCCTTTCTACCCTGACGGTGGAAGAGGCAAAGGGACTTATCGAGAGCAATATTATTCAGCAGGGGATGATCCCCAAAGTCGCAGCCTGCATCAATGCGCTCCAGGAGGGGGTTAAGAAGACGCATGTGGTTGACGCGCGTATACCCCACGGGCTGCTCCTTGAGATATTTACCGATACAGGCATAGGAACGGAGATTATAAAGTGAAAGCGCAGGAGATATTTCAGACTTATAAAGATTCTATAATGCCGACTTATACCAAGGTGCCCCTGATTTTTGTGAAGGGCAAAGGGAGTAAGCTTTGGGATATCCATAACAACTGTTATCTTGATTTCTTCCCCGGGTGGGGGGTGGGCAGCCTCGGGCATTGTCATCCCAAGGTCATGCAGGCAGTAAGAGATCAGGTTTCTAAACTGATATTCGTAGCCAATAATTATTATAACCTGCCGCAGGCTAAGTTAGCTAAGGAGCTGGCGCACTGGGCACCTGCCTCCAAGGCTTTTTTCTGTAATTCCGGGGCGGAGGCTAATGAAGCAGCCATAAAATTAGCCCGCAAATTCGGCGAGGGCAGATACGAGATCATCACCTTCGAGAATTCTTTCCACGGCAGGACGCTGGCAGCCCTGGCTGCTACAGGGCAGAAGAAATACCAGCAGGGATTTTCTCCTCTTCCCGAAGGGTTTAAGACCGCAAGATTCAATGATATAGCCAGCGTCGAAGCTTTGGTTACGGATAAGAGCGTGGCAATAATGCTGGAGCTTATCCAGGGAGAGGGAGGGATTAATGTTGCGGATAAGGATTTTGTCCTGGGGTTAAGGAAGCTCTGCGATGAAAAGAAGATGCTTTTGATCATAGATGAGGTGCAGACCGGTATCGGCCGGACGGGCGAGATGTTCTGTTATCAGAATTACGGCATAACCCCGGATGTAATTACCCTGGCCAAGGCCCTGGGCGGAGGCCTGCCTATCGGCGTGATGCTGGCTAGAGAGGGGATAGCCTCAGTCCTGACCCCAGGGACACACGCCTCTACTTTCGGAGGCAGCCCCCTGGTATGCAAGGCAGCCCTGGCAGTGTTACAGGCGATCAATAAGGAAAAATTGCTCAAGAAGACGGAAAAATCAGGAGCGTACTTATTTTCCAGGCTCAATGATTTAAAGAAAAAATATCCGGTCATCAAAGAGGTTAGGGGTTTAGGCCTGATGGCGGGCGTGGAGCTGGCCAAGGAGGGTAAGCAGGTAGTGGATAAGTGTATGGAAAAAGGGCTTTTGATTAACTGCACCCATGAGAGGGTCCTGAGGCTCATGCCGGCCTTAAATATAACGAAAAAAGAAATCGATAAGGCGATGGCTATTCTAGAAGAAGCATTGAGAGGTTTATAAATGAGAAAAGACTTGATTTCGGTAAAGGATTTGAGTTTGAAAGAGATCCGGGATATCTTTGCGCTTACCAGTACCTTAAAGAAAGCGCCGGCTAAGTTTAAGGCGAGCCTGGGGGGCCAGACCCTGGCCCTGGTTTTTGAAAAACCATCCAACAGGACATATGTTTCTTTTTCTGTCGGCATCTACCAGCTGGGAGGGAACTCCATATACTTAGGGCCGGAACAGATAAAATTACGGGTGAGGGAGACTATCGCGGATGTGGCTAATACCCTCTCCAGATACGTGGACGGTATAGTCATCAGGACCTTTGAGCATCAGAACGTGCTGGAGATGGCCAGGTATGCCTCGGTGCCGGTGATAAACGGATTATCCGATTTTTCGCATCCCTGCCAGGCCTTAGCCGACATATATACCGTGAAGGAGAAACTCGGGGGCAAGAAAGATATAACCCTGGCCTATATCGGAGACGGCAATAATGTCTGCAATTCGTTGCTCTATGCCTGCGCTATGACGGGGTTGAATATGCACGTGGCAACGCCCAGGGGCTATGAGCCGGCTATGCAGGTTCTTAAGGAATCTCAGCTCATTGCTAAGGAGCAGGGAAAACAGATTAAGCTTTTTCATAAGCCTCAAGAGGCAGCAGCTGGCGCGGATGTGCTTTATACCGACGTCTGGGCAAGTATGGGGCAGGAGAAAGAGGCCCGGGCCAGAAAAATGATATTCAAGGATTTTCAGGTTAATATGAACCTCCTAAAAAAAGCCAATAAGGGCGCGTTGATTATGCATTGCCTGCCTGCGCACAGGGGCGAGGAGATAACCGCCCAGGTTATCGATAGCCCGGACTCCGTTGTTTTTGACCAGGCAGAGAACAGGATGCACGTACAAAAAGCAATTTTAATTAAACTGATGGGGCCTGATAAATGAAAAAAGTAGTGCTTGCGTATTCCGGCGGGTTAGATACTTCCTGTATCGTTAGATGGTTGAAAGAGCAGGATTATGAGGTGGTCTGTTTTGTGGCTGACCTGGGGCAGGGGCTTGGAAAGGGAGAGGATTTCACGGCCATAGAAACAAGGGCCCTGGCTGCCGGGGCCTCCAAGGTGTATATCAAGGATTTGCAGGATGAATTCATAGATGATTTTATCATGCCGGCATTAAAGGCGAACGCCATATATGAAGGCAAGTATCTTCTGGCTACTGCCTTAGGCAGGCCTTTGATTGCCAAGTATCTGGTCCAGGTCGCGCATAAAGAAAAGGCCCAGGCAGTAGCGCATGGCTGCACCGGCAAAGGCAATGACCAGGTAAGATTCGAGGTAACCGTAGGTATCCTGGACCCGAGGCTGGAGATCATTGCTCCGGTAAGGGAGTGGGAATTTAAGTCCCGGGAAGAAGAGATAGAATACGCCAGGATGTATGGTATCCCCATCGATGTTACCAAGAAAAAGCCATACAGTATCGACCGGAATATCTGGGGTATAAGCATAGAGGCCGGGATCCTGGAGAACCTAGCTCAAGAGCCGCCCGAAGATGCCTATATGATTACCAGGGGGCCTACCGGCACCTCCAGCTATCCGAAGTATATCGAGGTTTACTTTGAAAAAGGCGTTCCTAAAAAGATAGATGGTAAAAGCTATAAATTAAAGAATCTTATCAGCCACCTGAATGAAGTCGGCGGCTTATATGGCGTAGGCAGGGCTGACCTTGTGGAGAACAGGCTGGTAGGGATTAAGTCCAGGGAGATTTACGAGGCGCCTGCCGCCACTATCCTGCATGCCGCGCATAAAGAACTGGAGAGCCTGGTGTTGGACAGGGAGCTGGCGCATTTTAAAGAGATGATCAGCCTGAAATATTCGGAGTTAGTTTATTACGGGCTCTGGTATTCCCCCCTTAAGGAGGCGCTGGACGGTTTCGTCGATTCTACGCAGAAATATGTCAGCGGTTCGATAAAATTGAAATTATTTAAGGGCAGCTGCGTAGCTGTTGCCAGGGACTCTGGCTATTCGCTTTACAAGAAGGAACTAAGTACTTACGGTAAAGAGGATAAATTCAACCAGAAGCTGGCGGAAGGGTTTATCAAGATCTGGGGTATGCCTTATAGGAGATAATATGACTAAGAAGTTGTGGGGAGGGAGGTTTCCTAAGAAGACATCCGAACTGACGGACAGATTTACCTCTAGCATAGCATTTGATAATAAATTAGTTGTCTATGATATCTTAGGCAGTATTGCTCATGCCAGGATGCTGGGTAAACAGAAAATAATACCTGTAAAGGACGCGTCTCTTATCGTTAGAGGGCTTAGCGCCATCCTTAAAGAGGTAAACAAGGGTAAATTTAAGTTTGACCCCAAGGCAGAAGATATCCATTCCAACATACAGGATACCCTTTTTAAGAAAATCGGAGAGGCAGCCCATAAATTGCATACCGCAAGGTCCAGAAATGACCAGATCGCGTTGGATATTAAAATGTATATAAAAGATGAAATAGGCAATCTCCTGGAAGGGGTAACTTTTCTGCAGAAGGCGATATTGAAATTTGCTAAGAATAACTCCAGGATTATCATTCCCGGGTATACCCATTTGCAGGTAGCGCAGTGCGTGTTGTTAGCGCACCACCTGCTGGCTTATATCGAGGGTCTGGAGAGAGACAAAGAAAGGCTTAGCGACGCCTTGGGGAGAGCGGATTATATGCCCCTGGGTAGTTGTGCGCTTTCAGGCACAAGCCTGCCTATAAACAGAGAAAGCGTAAGAAGAGAGCTTGGTTTCTCCCATCTGACGCAGAACAGTATTGACAGTGTAAGCGACCGGGATATTATTATCGAGGTGTTGGCAGATTTGTCTATTACAACCATACACTTATCCCGGATTGCCGAGGACCTGATAATTTGGTCCACCAAAGAGTTCAATTTTATCGATATAGATTTTTCTTTCTGCACCGGCTCAAGTATTATGCCGCACAAGAAGAATCCGGATGTCCTGGAGTTGATCAGGGGTTCGGTGGGCAAGATTCAGGGAGACCTCTCCAGCGTCCTGATTATGATGAAAGGGCTGCCCCTATCCTATAACCGGGATCTACAGCTTGATAAGCCTCCGCTTTTCGATGCCATAGATACAGTAAAGGATATCCTGGAGATATTTATAGCCTTGTTCGGGAACATAGTGATAGAAAGAGAGGCTATTGCCGCCAAGCTTATGAACGAGTCGCTCTTCTCTGTAGATATCCTGGAGTATTTGATTAAAAAGGGCATTTCTTACAGGAAGGCGCATGATATCGTGGGCAAAATGGTAATGGACTGCCTGGATAAAGGCAGGAAAATTTCTGACTTAAGTAAGCAGGAGCTAAAGAAATATTCCCTGAAACTTGAGCCGGATGTAAAAAAGATCCTTAATGCCTGGACCTCGGTAAGCCTTAAGACTTCTTACGCGGGTACGAACCCCAGGCTCGTAGAGAAACAACTCAAAGCCTGGAGCAGGAGATTAAATGCACGAATTTAAATTTGTCAATAAACAACTCTATTGCGAAAAAGTAAAAGTGGAAGAGCTGGCTTTGCGTTTCGGCACGCCCCTGTATGTTTACAGCTATCACACCCTGATCGGGCACTACCTTAAACTAAAGGAAGCCTTCAAAGAGATAGAGCCTCTTATCTGCTATTCGGTAAAAGCAAATTCTAACCTGGCGTTACTTAAGGCCCTGGTTGATAAGGGCGCCGGGCTTGATATCGTTTCCGGAGGCGAGCTTTTCAGGGCCCTGCAGGTAGGTTGTCCCGCCTCGAGGATAGTTTATGCCTCAGTCGGTAAAACCGAGCATGAAATAGAAGAGGCAATGGCGAGAGGGATACTTTTCTTCAATGTGGAGTCTTTTCCGGAACTAGAGAATATCAACCGTATTGCCAGGAGGCTGCGTAAGACGGCAACGGTCGCCATACGCATCAATCCCGATGTTGAACCTAAAACGCATAAGTTTATTACCACCGGAAAGATCACTAATAAATTCGGGATCGATTTTAAAACTGCGGAAAAGATACTTTTACGTTGTATGAGCTACCCCAATATTGATATCCGCGGGCTGCACATCCATATCGGGTCTCAGATTACCGAGAGTTCTCCTTTTGTGGCGGCAATCAGCAAGATGATTAACTTTATAGGCAGGCTGCGGCAGAAAGGCCTGGAGATAGAATATCTGAATATAGGAGGGGGCCTTGGCATCATTTACGGTAATGAAACGCCGCAGACTGCGCAGAAATTTGCCGCCAGGGTCTTGCCGCTTTTAAGAAAGACAGGCCTGAGGATTATCCTGGAGCCGGGCAGGTTTATAGTAGGTAATGCCGGTATCCTGGTCACGAAAGTGCTCTATGTCAAGCCTACTCCCAAAAAGAAATTTGTTATTGTAGATGCCGGTATGAATGACCTGATTAGGCCTGCGCTTTACAGCGCTTATCATAATATCCTGCCTTTGCGTATGAAAAGGAACATATCAAGGCAAGAAAAAGTAGATGTAGTGGGCCCGATCTGCGAGAGCGCAGACTTCTTTGCCAAAGATAGAAGGCTCTCCCTTCCTAAAGAAGGAGATTATCTGGCTGTTATGGGCGCAGGTGCCTATGGCTTCAGCATGTCCTCTAATTATAATTCACGCCGCCGGCCGCAGGAGGTTTTAGTGATAAAAGACAAGGTATTTACCGTCAGAAAAAGGGATTCTTACGCTGACCTGGTGCGCAACGAAGAAATTCCCGCCTTTCTTTTTGGTTTATAAAATGAAAAAGATAAATTTTACCAAGATGGTTGCCTCCGGGAATGACTTTGTGGTTGCCGAAAACCTTGGCTGGGAGAAGATTCCTCTTTTAGCTCGATCCATTTGCAGCAGAAAATTCGGCATTGGCGCAGACGGCCTTCTCGTGCTTGAGAAATCGCGCAAGGCTGATATACGCATGCGTGTCTTTAATGCCGACGGCTCAGAGGCGGCAATGTGCGGTAATGGAGCTCGCTGCGTGAGCCTCTGGCTCGCTGCAAGGCGTAAGAGACCATCCAGCCAAAGCAAGAGGTTAGAAATCGAGACTAAGGCCGGGATAATTGAAGCTGAGGTTAAGACTGGCAGTATTAAAATTAAACTTACCGAACCCAAAGGCTTAAGTCCGGATATTCCGATTAAAATAAATAAACGGAAGTTGCGTGTTAATTTTGTCAATACCGGAGTGCCGCACGCGGTGGTATTTACTCAAGGGCTAGATGATATCGATGTATTCAGCCTAGGCAGAACGATACGTTATCATAACAAGTTCTCTCCCGCAGGCACAAACGCTGATTTTGTGGAAGTGTTAAATAAAGATTCTATAAGGATCAGGACTTATGAGAGGGGAGTGGAGGACGAAACCCTGGCCTGCGGCACCGGCTCAGTCGCCTCGGCACTCATCTTTGCCCTTAAATCCGGAGCCTGCGCAAAAGTCAACGTGCATACCGCAAGCAAAGAGGTGCTTAAGGTCTATTTCGAAAGAAGGAAAGACAGGTTCACTAATGTCTGGTTGGAGGGTGAGGCTCGTATAGTATTTAAAGGAGAGATCCTTTATTAAAACGGAGGTAAAAATGATATCCTGGATAATCCTGGCGGTATTAGCGGTATTGGTCTTGTGGCTGGTAGGAGCCTATAACGGCTTAGTCTCCCTGAAGAACCAGGTCCTTAATGGATGGAAACAGATTGATGTTCAACTCAAACGCAGGCATGACCTCATACCAAACCTGGTAGAAACAGTAAAAGGCGTGATGAAGTTTGAGCAGTCTACGCTTACACAGGTGATCGAGGCACGCAATAAGGCAATTTCTGCTCAAGGGGTCGCAGAGAAGGCAGCGCAGGAAAACGTTCTTAGCACAGCCCTGCGTCAGTTGTTCGCGCTGGTAGAAAATTACCCTAATCTTAAGTCTAACGAGAACGTAGCCAAGCTGCAGGAAGAGCTGGTCTCTACGGAAAACCGCATCGGTTTTGCCCGGCAGTTCTATAATGATATTGCCACAAAGTTCAACATTGCACAGCAGGTCTTTCCTACCAACATTATCGTCGGCATCCTCGGTTTTAAGGCAGCCGAGCTTTTTGAGATTACCGAGCCATCTGAGAGAGAGACCCCTAAGGTAGACCTGGGTCTTAAATGAACATTTATGAGCAGGCCCTTGATAACCGCAGGGCCACCTGGCTTATTTTAACCATATTCATCCTGTTCTTTATGACTATAGGCCTGGGATTTGATTTTCATTACGGGGCAGGTTTGCAGATCCCCATTTTTACTATCATAGCCTTGGTCTTCGGGGTTATCTCAAGCTATGTCGGATTCTACCACGGGGATAAGCTTATCCTTTCTTCTACGCATGCCAGCGCATTAGACCTGAATGACCCCAAACAGAAACAATGGCAGAACGTGGTAGAGGAGATGAGTATTGCTTCGGGGATACCTCTGCCCAGGACTTTTATTATTGATGACTCCGACCCTAATGCCTTTGCAACCGGAAGGGACCCCGAGCATTCTTCTATCGTAGTTACCAGGGGTTTGCTTGAAATCTTAAACCGCGATGAGCTGCAGGCAGTAGCTTCTCATGAGATGAGCCATATCAAAAATTTTGATATACGGCTCATGCTTTTACTGGCAGTCTTGATAGGTTCGATTGCCCTAATCTCTGACTGGGCAAGAAGGAGCCTCTTCTACGGCCAGCGGCGTAAGTCCGGCAGAGGCAGCGGCTCAGGGCCTGTAGCCTTGATTATCCTGGCTATCTGGTTGATTGTAGTGATATTGGCGCCTTTGATATCCCAGCTTTTGGCGATGTTTGTTTCGCGTAAACGGGAATACCTTGCTGATGCCTCAGGCGCAGAATTAACCCGTAACCCCCTGGCATTAGCGGGAGCCTTAGAAAAGATAGATGCGCGTTTTGAACCTACGCGTTCGGTTAACCAGGGCACGGCGCATTTATGCATCTGCGACCCCAAGGGGCACGCATTGGGAGCGCATGAGGGCAGGGCAGCGGATTTATTCGCTACTCACCCTCCGATAAACAAACGCATAGAGGCATTAAAACAGATGGCTTATTTAAAATGAATCTCCGCGGGGGCTAAAACCCCCGCGGCTTCTCAAATGAAATACTTGAGCGGCCTATGGACGCGAAAGTATAAGAATGGAGGTTTAAGATGTTTGCTGGCTCTATAGTAGCTATAGTTACCCCGTTTAAAAACAGAAAAGTAGACGAAAAAAGATTCAGGGATTTAATAGAGCTGCAGATTAAAAACGGCAGTTCAGGGATAGTCCCCTGCGGCACTACCGGAGAATCTGCTACGCTATCGGTAGAGGAACATGAGCGGGTTATAAAGCTGTCT
>CAZKQC010000020.1:0-14649 GCA_964554825.1 uncultured Planctomycetales bacterium | reverse complement strand
CTTTACGGCAGATATCAGAGATAACCCGTAAGGGATAAAGTACTGAGAGGATTCATGGACATCATTGTCTGCATAAAACAGGTTCCTGAAACTACAGAAGTAAGGATTAACCCCGAGACTAATACCTTAATCCGCGAGGGAGTCAAGTCTATCATCAATCCCTTTGACATGTATGCGATTGAAGAGGGGGTGCGCTTTAAGGAGAGGTTCGGCGGTAAGGTTACGGTGATTTCTATGGGCCCTCCTCAGGCAGACGCGGCGCTACGCGAGGCAATCTCTATGGGCGCTGATGAAGGGGTCCTGGTCTGCGACCGCGCTTTTGCCGGAAGCGATACCTGGGCAACCAGCTACACATTGGCAGGCGCAATAAAGAAGCTGGGGAGCTTTGATCTGATACTCTGCGGTAAGCAGGCATCTGACGGAGATACTGCGCAGGTAGGGCCGGGGATCTCCACGCATTTAGATATCCCGCAGGTTACCTACGTGAAAAAGATAGAGGAAGTAAAAGAAAAGGTTATGCGCGTAGAAAGAATGCTGGAAGAGGGTTATGAGGTTATAGAGACCCCTATGCCGGTATTGCTGACCGTGGTAAAAGAGATAAATGAGCCCAGGATCCCTTCTTTAAAAGGGATGATGCGCGCCAAGCAGGCAAAAATTATTCTTTTGACCCAGAAAGAGCTGAATTTAGACCCGCAGCAGATCGGGCTTTGCGGCTCGCCGACCCAGGTAGTTAAAATCTTTACCCCGCCGCACAGGACAGGCGGGCTTATGTTTACCGGAGAGATACCTGAGATGGTTGCTAAGTTAGTGGATTTATTAAAGGATGAGGTACATTAAGTCATGCCTATTCAGATAATAGTTGAGAAATGCACCGGCTGCACGCTCTGTATCAAGGCCTGTCCTTTTGACGCTATCCGTATGATGGACAGGCTGGAGAGCCGCGGTTTGGCCTCCGATAGCCAAAGCCGCAAGAAAGCTATAATCAACCTGGATAAGTGCAATCTCTGCGGCGCCTGTGTCCCGGCCTGTAAGTTCAAGGCAGTGTTACTGGAAAAACCGGCTGCTACCTGTGTAGTGCCGGAGATGAAAGACTATAAAGGCATTTGGGTCTTCATAGAACAGAAGAATGGTAAGGTGCAGTCAGTAGCTTATGAGCTTTTAGGTAAGGCCCAGGAATTATCCAAGAAGCTGGATTGCCAGGTGAGCGCTGTGCTTATAGGCAATGATATGGAGCCTCAGCTGGATGAGCTTATCTGGCATGGCGCGGATAATATTTATTTGGTCCAGGCCCCGGAACTCGCTAATTCTCAGGATGAGCCTTATACCAATATCCTGGTTGAGCTGATCAGGAAATATAAGCCTGAAATTTTTCTCTGCGGCGCTACTGCCATAGGCCGCTCTTTGATTTCGCGCGTGGCCATAAATATAAAGGCAGGTTTGACTGCCGATTGCACCGGGCTTGATATTGATCCGGTCAAGAAGATCCTGCTGCAGACCAGGCCTGCATTCGGCGGCAATATCATGGCTACTATTATCTCTCCCAACTACAGGCCACAGATGGCGACTGTGCGGCATAAGGTCATGCAGCCGATGACGCCTGATAAGCATCGCAAAGGAAAAATCATCAGGGAAAATTTTAACAGTGCTCTTTATGTTTCGCGCACCAGGCTTTTGGATATAGTAGAAGAGATTGAGTCGCTGGTTAATTTAGCGGAAGCAGATATTATTGTCTCCGGAGGCCGCGGAATGGGTGGGCGTGAGAATTTTAAGATACTCGAAGAACTCGCGCATGTTTTAGGAGCTGCAGTAGGTTCATCGCGCGCAGCAGTAGACGCCGGTTGGATGCCTTATTCGCACCAGGTGGGGCAGACCGGCCGCACAGTTGCGCCTAAGATTTACATTGCCTGCGGTATCTCAGGCCAGATCCAGCACCTCGTAGGCATGCAATCCTCCAAGATCATTGTCGCTATCAATAAAGACCCCGAAGCACCTATCTTTAAGGTCGCTACCTACGGCATCGTAGGCGACCTCTTTCAGATTGTCCCTGCCTTAACCAAAAAATTCAAAGAGCGTAAGTAGTAATAGAAACGTCCCCCTTTTTATCCCCCTAATTTTCTCCTATTTTAACACCTTTTAACATTAAAACTATCCTTTTGACATACATATGTTAAAGAATGTTAAGATTTTCCTTGACAAAATCTATTTCTTTATTTATAATTTAGGCATGATAATCAACGGCGGATTGATGACAATCGAAGATCTGGCAGGTTACCTGAAAGTAACGCGCCGGACTATTTACGAATGGCTTAAGCATAATAAGATCCCGGCGGTAAAACTAGTAGGCCAGTGGCGTTTTAAAAAAGATAAAATCGATGCCTGGCTTGAGCACCAGTCTCAGCAGTAGAAAAGGAGAGGTGATGGCGGACCGTAGATTATTCGCGCGCATAGAAAAAAAGTTTCCTTTAAAGTTTTTGAACATGGTCAATAATAACGAAGAGCACGCCCAGGTAGTGGATATCAGCGCAGGCGGAGTGGGCTTTGTCACCAGCGAAGCCATGCCCAACAACACTCCTCTGGAGCTATGGCTGAATATCCCGGACAGGCACGTGCCTTTTTATACCCGGGGAGAAGTGGTCTGGTCAACTCCTCTGCCTGAGGTTAACCAGCAGCGCATAGGCGTGCGCCTGGATAAGGCAGAGCTGATGGGTATGGCGCGCATATTGTGGCTTAACAATCAGGCGTAACAACAAGGAGACAGCATATGTACTTTAAGAGACTTGAAATCGTGGGATTCAAATCGTTTTTTAATAAGACTATCCTGAACTTTGAGCCGGGGATTACCGCGATTGTCGGGCCCAACGGATGCGGCAAGAGCAATATCTTTGATTGCATACGCTGGGTATTAGGGGAGCAGTCGGTCAAGTCGCTGCGCGGCTCTGAGATGCAGGATGTAATCTTCAACGGCACCGATTCCAAAGAGCCCTTAGGTATGGCCGAGGTCACCCTTACTTTTGATAACAGCAAGAGATTTTTTAATGTCGACCATCACGAAGTGGCGCTTACCCGCAGGATCTTTCGTTCGGGAGAGTCCGAATACCTGCTTAATAAAACCCAGGTAAGGCTCAAGGATATCCTGGACATACTGATGGGTACAGGTATAGGCGCTGAGAGTTATTCGCTGGTAGCGCAGGGCAAGATCGACCTGATCTTAAGTTCAAGGCCCGAAGACAGACGCATGGTTTTTGATGAGGCCTCAGGCATCACCAAATACAAGACGCAAAAGAGAGAGGCTATGCGCCGCCTGGAGGAGACAGAGCAGAACCTCCTGCGTGTAAATGATATCGTGGCAGAGGTAAAGCGCCAGATAGGCTCTTTGGAGCGCCAGGCAAACAAGGCGCGCAGGTACAAAGAGGTATTCGAGGAATTAAAGTCAGGCGAGATAAAACTGGCCTTCTTGCAGAAGGATGATCTGCAGAAACAGAGGGATGCCCTCCTGGAGCAGTTAGCCGGGCTTGAGTCCAGAGAGTCGGCTCTTATAAAGACTATACTGGATGAGGAAGCCAAGATCTCCAACCGTCAGCAGGAGCTAAAGGCGCTTGAGGACGAAATCATGTTGGTTAAGAATAAAGTCCTGAATCTGGATAATTCCCTCTCGCGCAGCAGAGAACGCATCAGCTTTAACCGCGAGAAGACAGCGGAACTAGAGGAACAAAAGAAATATCTGGAGGCTCAGATGGAGCAGACCAAGAATAGGCTGCTTCTGGACGAGGAGAAGCTCGGTGAGGTAAGAAAAGAATACGACGGCATCAGAAAGAATATCGAGGAGAGGTCAGGTATTTTAAAAGAGAAGGAAAGCGAGCTCCAGAGCCTCGCCAGCGCTAATAAGGCTTCGTTAGAGAGGATAGCCGGGGCGAAAAAACTTATCTTAGACCTGGTCTCCAGGATCGCCGCAGCCAAGAATGAGATTGCCGACCTTAATTCCAAACAGCAGATTTATCTGGCACGCAAAAAGAGGCTGGAGATAGAGAGGGCGAAGGTCTGCGAGGAAAAATCGCAAACGCAGACCAGCCTCGATGAGATTACCGCCCAGGTGGATAATCTCCTAAAGCTTTTTGGCGATACCAAGCTTAAGATAAATACCCTTAAGAGCGAATCAGCCCTAGGTCTAGAGCAGATGAATCAACTGAAGGCTGATATAGAGCTCAAGGAGAAGCATCAGCTCACCCTGGAATCGCAGAAAGAATTCCTGGATAAACTAAAAAGCAAGTATGAGGATATCAGCGAGTCCATGAACGCGGTGATTTATCTTGATAAATTGCCTGCCGAGGGGATGAGCGGGTTAGTAGTGAAGATTAGCGGCCAGGTCAACCTAAACGATGAGGATAAGGCTTATTTTGATCCGGCCAGTTTTAAGGTCTCGGGAGAGGCTAAGCCTATTGACCTGGATACGCGCAAAATTAGCGAAGAGATAAATATAATCGAGCAGAAGATCCAGGAGCTAAGGAACAACCTTTTAGGTAAACAGGAAGATGTCGCAGGGTTGAATAAGATTATCCAGGAACAGGAGGATGACGCGCGCAGCCAGGAGATGCACCTGGTGAATAAAAAGGCGCAGCAGCAGACAATCCTGGAACAATTCAATAAGATTAAAGAGGAAGAAGAGATTATCGCCCTGGAGCTGGATGACCTGCAGAATGAATTCCTGGCATTGAATAACAGGTTACAGCAAGCGCAGGTTGGTTTAGGAGGATTGGAAACAGAAAATAAGGTTCAGGAAGAGCTGATCTTGACTGAGCAGGAGAATATTGCTTCTTGTGCGAGCAGCAAAGAAGAGGCGCTGATGGCCATTACCAAGACCAGGACAGAGCTGGAGGCGTTAAATAAGCGCATTGCTTCCGATGAGGCAACCCTGAAGATAGTCGAGGATACTTATCGCCAGGATAAAGAAAACCTTGAAAGCCAGGAAAAGCAGGTTGAAGAGGCCCTCGCTAAGGAAGGGGCTCTTACGGCGGAGATTCAAGAATTACAAAAGAGTATCACCCTGACAGAGAGCGATATAAAGGAGCAGGGAGAGCTGCTTAAAGAGACAGAGGCCAGGTATAACCAGGCTTCCAGCGTAGGCAGTGACGTGGTCAAGCAGATAGAGTTGGATAGAAAAGAACTGGATGGGCTTAAAAATAAACTTTATGAATTGCAGATGCAGAATAAGGACCTGGACTTTAAATACCTGAGTATCAAGGAAAGGATGCTGCAGGGGTATAAAGTAGACCTGGATGCCCAGCAGGCACAGGAAGAGCCTCAGGTTCAGGCTCAGGCAGAGGATGTTAACCTTCTGGCTCAAAAAATCCAGGCCTTGAAAGAGAAGATAGATTCCTACGGCACGGTCAATCTGGTTGCGATCGAGGAGTACGACGAATTAAAGCAGCGCTACGATTTTCTGAACCAGCAGCAGAATGACCTGGTAACAGCCAAGGAATCTTTGCATGAGGCAATCCTTAAGATTAACCGTACAACCCGCAAGATGTTCCTGGAGACCTTTGAAAAGGTCTGTTTGGAGTTCCGCAATTACTTCCGGCTTCTCTTTAACGGAGGAGATGCGCAGGTATTTTTAGTTGATGAGCAGGATCCCCTGGAATCCGGAATTGAGATTATCTGCAGGCCTCCGGGAAAGAAACTTCAGAACGTGCTTTTACTCTCGGGTGGTGAAAAATCCATGGCTGCTATAGCGCTGATTTTCGCCATATTCAAGGTAAAGCCTTCGCCGTTCTGTATCCTGGATGAAATAGACGCGGCGCTGGATGAGGCTAACGTGGACCGTTTCGGAAGGATGCTGCAGGAATTCTCCGCCATCTCTCAGTTTATCGTGATTACGCATAATAAGAAGACTATAGCCAATGCGGACCTGATGTACGGGATCACTATGGAGGAGTCAGGGGTTTCCAAGATTGTATCGGTGAAGTTTGCCCAGAATAAAAAGTCATTGGCTGCTAAAGAGCAGCCAATGACTCAGGAACCGTTAGCTGAAGCTGAACCGGTTTCGTAACAGGTGGTGTTTTTGCCTTTGTGTTTGGCCAGATACAGGGTCTTATCTGAATAGGCGATCAGTTCGGAGGGGGTTAAGCCGTCTTCGGGAAAACAGGCCAGCCCTAAGCTTGCGGTCAATTTTTTATTAGGCAGCATTTCTTCCTGGTCAAAATTATACCTTTCTATATCAAGCCTCATACGTTCAGCTATCATGAACGCCTCTTTTTTATCCGTATTGGGAAGTATAAACGAAAATTCCTCTCCGCCGTAACGGCAGACATAATCCATTTTACGGGACTGGTTTTTAATCAGCTGGGCAAGTTTTTTCAGGATCTGGTCTCCGGACTGGTGGCCCAGGTTGTCATTGTAGATCTTGAAATCGTCTATATCCAGGCTGATCAGGCATAAGTGGCTCTTGGTGGCTTTTGCCTTCTCCATCTCTATCTGCAGGAGATATTGAAAATATCCGTGGTTCCAGAGGTTGGTGAGTGAATCCGTGTGGCTGCGTATAAGGGCGTTTTCATAGAGCTGGGAATTCTCTATGGCCAGTCCGGCCTGGTTACCCAACATAATCAGTATCTGGATATCGTCTTTGGTAATGGGTTTCTTAGTAATAAGGTTATCCGCCAGGATGATTCCCTTTACCTTATCTTTTGCTTTTAGAGGCACAACTGCCATCTCGTCGGTCTTCAGGAGATGTACTATGGGGTCGTGGCTGTAATTCTGGATGGTTTCTCTGGTTAGATGCAGAGGCATCCCCTCAAATACGCTAAGGCTCAGCAACCCCCCGCTTTGTTCTTTTAGGGGGATCCTGATCCTCTGCACCTGCTGGTTAAAGCTTGATTCTACTACCGTATTGGAGATCTTGTAAGCGCTGATCAGGTCATCCATATCCATCTTTTCTTGTTCGATCTGTCTCCAGATACGGTTAGCTTCTTCTCCGCTTTCAGGCCCGATACCCAGCCTGCCTTCGATCAGGTTGTCCTTTTCGTTTACCAGAAAAAGCACAGCGCGGTTAAAGCCCAGGCCGATATGCGAAGTAACCCCGGTGAGGATGATATAGAGGATCTCATCCAGCTTTAAGGTGGTACGCATGGCATTAGAGACTTCGTAGAGGATATTGAGCTCTGTCTTGGCGTCCTCAAGCTCTTTTTTTATTTTGGCTAGTTCATCCATATTTAATGAGGCCACAACTTACAGAGCGTAAGCGAATGTAAGTTGTTGGCCGAATTAATCCCCGCGGTTACAAGTAGTACTTTGGCGTTTATTGCCAAAGTACTATGAAGTGTTTAACTGCGGGGAATAGACTTCACTAAATCTAACATATTTTAAGCCTAATGTCAAGGTGACTTGACTTTTCCGGTTAGATTCTCCCTGCCTAGCGTCTATTATAGGGAGAGGAGGTGGGCAGGGAGAGTTTTTTGTTTGACAGTAAGGGGCTACTAAGCTATAATTATTTTCTAATTTAACTAATTGAAATGGAGGTTAATTATGGTCCCGGAGAAAAAACCACACACTAAAGAAGAGGTAGCGAAGGATACGTCTGACCGCCAAAAGGCCCTGGAGCTGGCGTTATTACAGATAGAGAAACAGTTTGGCAAGGGCTCGATTATGAAGCTGGGCGGAAACATAAAAGTTGATGTAGAGGCAATACCTACGGGCGCACTGACCCTGGATTTAGCCCTGGGCGTAGGCGGCCTGCCCCGAGGCAGGGTAGTTGAGATTTTCGGTCCGGAGGCCTCAGGAAAGACTACGCTTACCTTAAGCGTGATAAGGGAGGTGCAAAAGAAAGGCGGGGTAGCTGCTTTTATTGATGCTGAACATGCCTTTGATTCTACCTATGCCAAGATAATCGGGGTAAACCTGGATAATATGCTGATCTCCCAGCCTGATACGGGTGAACAGGCCCTGGAGATTGTCGAGACCCTGGTACGCTCCAATGCAGTGGATGTAATCGTAATAGACTCAGTGGCTGCGCTCACCCCCCGCGCAGAGATAGAAGGGGAGATGGGCGATGCGCACGTAGGCTTGCAGGCGCGCCTGATGTCTCAGGCCTTACGCAAACTTACCGCGGCAATCAGCAAGTCGCGCACCTGTGTTATTTTTATCAATCAGCTAAGGGAGAAGATTGGCGTGATGTTTGGCTCTCCGGAGACTACTCCCGGAGGCAGGGCATTAAAGTTTTATTGTTCGGTGCGCCTGGACGTGAGAAGGATCGCTACGCTTAAGACAGCTGATGTAGTCATGGGGGGCAGGGTCAGGGTCAGGGTAGTAAAGAACAAGGTAGCCCCTCCGTTTCGCGAGGGCGAGTTCGATATTTTACATAATGAGGGGATATCTAAGACCGGCAGCGTAATAGATGCAGCAGTGAACTTAAATATCATTGAGAAATCCGGCACTTGGCTTTCTTTTGGCGCAGAAAAGATCGGCCAGGGCAGGGATGCAGCCATAAAATTACTAAAGGAAAAACCCAAGCTTCAGGATGATATAGAAAAAGAGATCAAGAAAAGAATAACCCTAGATAAATAATGAACAAGAAAATATTTATTGCTGTAGTTTCAACTCTAGGCCTGGTGCTGGGCCTACAGGCAGCAACAGCTGCGCAAAATATTGCTAAACCCGGCTCCGATGATGGTTCTGGACTGGAAGGCGCGGTAATCAATGTTGCCAACACCACCGGGAAAGCGGTAGTCTCCATAAGCACTGAACATACTGCCAGGTTAAGTGAGCGCAGAAAAGTTCATTTTAATTCCCCTTTTGGAAATGACGAAACCTTCCGTAACTTCTTCGATGATTTTTTCGGAGAATTGCCCCAGAGGGATTATAAGCAGTCAGGCCTGGGTTCCGGGGTTATTATCGACGCGGACGGTTATATATTGACCAACGAACATGTTGTCTCGGGTGCGGATAAGATCATGGTAACCCTCTCTGACGGCAGGGAATTCAAGGGCGAGATAAAAGGGCAGGACCTGCGTTCTGACCTGGCAGTGATAAAAATCAACGCGCACCAGCTTCCGATAGCCTCGTTAGGCGACTCCGATAGCGTAAAGATCGGGCAATGGGTAGTAGCCATAGGTAACCCTTTTGGTTTTATCATGCAGAACCCCGAGTCCACAGTTACCGTAGGCGTAGTCAGCGCCCTGCACCGCTCTCTGGGCAGGACCATATCGCGCGAGAGAGACTATAACGACCTGATACAGACCGACGCAGCGATTAACCCGGGTAACTCCGGAGGCCCGCTGGTTAACCTTAAAGGAGAGGTGGTGGGTATCAATGTGGCAATATTCTCTACCAGCGGCGGGTATCAGGGGGTAGGCTTTGCCATACCTATCAGCAATGCCAAGAAGGTAATCTCAAGGCTCATCGCCGGAAAGAAGATACTTTACGGGTGGCTCGGGGTTACTGTGCAGGACCTTACCGAGGAGATGGCAAAATACTTTGGCTTATCCGGCAAGAGCGGAGTCTTGGTAGCGTCAGTCCTTCAGGGGAGCCCTGCCCAGAAAGCAGGGGTCAAAGAAGGGGATATAATCAGGCAGTTTGACGCTAAGGCCGTAAATAATACTAAAGAGCTGATAAGTACAGTCAGCAATACTGAGGTAGGAAAGAAAGTAAAAATAACAGTCATTAGAGAAAAGAAAGAAGTTGACCTGAGCGTAGAGATCGGCGAGCGGACCCAGGAGCTGGAAAAAGAATCTCCTGTTAAACCGGCAGCAGATACCTGGAGGGGTTTAAGCGTTGAAGAGCTCAACCCCGAACTTGCCAGGAATTTTAATATTCAGGAAAAGAGCGGGGTGCTTGTAGTTGCAGTTGAGCCGGGAAGCGCCTGCGATGATGCGGGCATCATCCCGGGTGATTTAATATTAGAGATAAACAAACAGCCGGTTAAGTCTCTTTCTGATTATCAGAGGGTTATCAAGGCTGCTTCGGGAGATTCGCTGGTAAAGACCGGACGCGGTTATTTTATAATTAAAGGTGAATAACCGTAAGGACACTGAACTGTCAGAGAAGGCCAGGGCCTATGCCTTTCTCTTGCTTAAATTCAGGCTGCGCAGCGAAGAGGAGCTCCGCCAGCGCCTGAAGAAGAAAAAATTCAGCGATCCGATAATCAGGGAAACTTTGGCTTTCTTAAGAGAAAAGGCATTTGTCGATGATAAAGAATTTGCCAGGCTCTGGATTACCTCCCGCATCAAAAAACCCCTGGGGTTGGGCAGGCTCAGGCAGGAGCTAAGGCTAAAAGGGGTAGATAGAGAGATTATTGATAATCAGATAGAAGAGGCCAGGAAAGATTATAGCGAAGAAGAAGTTGTCTCAAGGATAACTAAAACAAAATTAGCCAAGTTAGAGGGGATAGAACCGTATAAAGCAAAGAAGCGCCTCTTTCAGTACCTACTGCGCCGCGGTTTCTCTGTCGATACGATTACCAACGTTATGCAAAAACTGTGAAGACAGACACATTAAGAGAAAAATTTCTGGGTTTCTTCAAGAATAAGAAACACCGGATAGTGGAGAGCGACTCACTCATCCCCGGTGATGACCCTACGGTATTATTCACCCCTGCGGGGATGAATCAGTTCAAGAAACAGTTCCTGGGGATAGCAGTTGATTTTCGCCGAGCAGCGAGTTCCCAGCGATGTTTGCGCACAGGCGACCTTGAGAACGTGGGCAGGACCGCCGGGCACCATACCTTTTTTGAAATGCTGGGGAACTTTTCCTTCGGGGATTATTTTAAGCAGGAGGCAATCAGCTGGGCCTGGGAATTCCTGACCGAAGAACTAAAGATCCCGGAAGAGAAACTCTGGGCTTCAGTGTATAAAGATGACACAGAGGCCTACCGTATCTGGAAAGAAATAATAAATCTGCCTGCGCAAAAAATAGTTAAATTAGGAGATAAGGATAATTTCTGGCCGTCAGAGGCAAAGGAAAAAGGGCCTAACGGCCCCTGCGGCCCCTGTTCGGAGATATTTGTTGACCAGGGTAAGTCTTTTGGCTGCGGTAAAGATAACTGCACTCCTGCTTGCGGCTGCGGGAGATTCATCGAAGTCTGGAACCTGGTATTTACTCAGTTTAACCGCAGGGATGGCGGAGTGTTAGAGCCCCTGCCGCAGAAGAATATAGATACCGGTATGGGCCTGGAGAGGCTGGCTGCGGTAATGCAGGGGAAGAAGAATAATTTTGAGACCGACCTTTTCAAGCCGCTGATAGATGAGATATCCTTAGAATGTAAAAATGCCGGCGCTAAGGAGAGCAAGGCATTAATTTACGCAGTGGCTGATCATATCCGCGCCATAGTATTTTCTATCTATGACGGAGTCCTTCCTTCCAATGAGGAACGCGGTTATGTAGTCAGAAAACTTATCCGTAAAAGCACGCTGCACCTGCGTACATTAGAATTTAAACACCCGTTTTTATATAAACTTGTCCCTGTGGTAGCGCAGGTAATGCAGAGGCCGTATCCTGAGTTAAGCGAGCGCAGGGAGAATATCGCTGAGATTATTTTAATAGAAGAGAGGAATTTTATTTCTACCCTTAATTCAAGCCTCAGATTATTTCAGGAAGCCGGGTTTTCCAACAATGATGTTAAGCTCTCTTCTCATAAGGCCTTCGAACTTTACGATACTTACGGGATACCGCTTGAGTTAACCAAAGAGTGGCTGGATAAGCAGGGGATTAAATTCTCTCAAGAGGTATTTGACCGGGATTTGAAGGAGCAGAAAACGCGCTCTAAGGCGCAGAGCACTATGAAGGGTGACGTGTTTGGCGTTAAGGAGCTGCACCTGGGAAGCAAAGCCACTATTTTTTCAGGTTATAACAAGGTTGAGATTAAGGCTAAGGTCCTGAGGATTCTGCAGGATAACGGCCAGGTTAAAAAGATCAGCAAGGGCCAGGATGCCAGGATTATACTGGATAAGACGGTATTTTACGCGGAGTCAGGAGGACAGGTAGGAGATACCGGAGAATTGATAAAAGGGAAGAATATCTTTACTGTCCTGGATACCAAGAGTTTTGATAAGATTATTGTGCATATAGGACATGTTAAAGAGGGGAGTTTCAAGGCGGGTGATGAGTTAAAGGCTTCCATTGATTCCGGCCGCAGGCTCTCCATAGCCAGGAACCATACTGCCACCCATCTCTTGCAGGCGGCATTAAGAAAGGTCCTGGGAGCGCACGTAAAGCAACAAGGTTCTCTGGTTGAAGAGAACAGGCTGCGTTTTGACTTCACCCATTTTAAGGATTTGAGTTCCCAGGAGCTGGAGCGGGTTGAGGAGACAGTCAATAATTTTATATTGGCTAACTTGGAACTCTCTAAAAAAGAGATGTCCCTCACCCAGGCTAAAAAATCAGGTGCCTTGGCTTTTTTCGCGGAGAAATACGGCTCAAAGGTGCGCGTGGTTTCAATAAGCGATATATCACGGGAGTTCTGTGGAGGGACGCATCTTGAGTCCAGCGGCCAGATCGGCCTGTTTAAGATTATTCAGGAGAGTTCGGTAGCTAGCGGTATCAGAAGAATAGAAGCAACTACAGGTAACCGTGCTTATAAATTAGTAAAAGAAGAAGAGGATAGCCTCAGACAGGTATCTGAGCTTTTAAATGTTCCAAGGCATAAGTTGGCAGAAGAGATTAAGAAAAGGCTTAGTTTAATTAAGGACCTGGAAAAACAATTGCATGCCCACAAAGACAAAGGATTGAATATTTCCGTAGAAAGTGATATAACTAATAAGGAAAATATATCCGGTATCGATTTTATTATTTCGAGCCATCATCGCGATCAGGATTCCGTAAGAAAGGCGATAGACTTAATAAAAGAAAAAGCAAGAAATAACTCTATTATATTTTCTTCTACGGGGAGTAATCTTGAATTTCAAATTTATTCAGCCATAGGCGTTACTGAAGATTTGTGTAATAGAGGGATAGATGCCTCAAAGATTATTAAAGAGATTGCTCCTGAAATGGGAGGTAGCGGAGGGGGGAGAAAAGATTTTGCCCAGGCAGGCGGCAATAACTCTAAAAACTTTGATAATATAGTTGGAAAACTGAAAGAAATAATTAAGAAATTAACATGAAAATTATACGTTCAGGCAGCAAACAGCTGGAAAAGATTTATAACCGTCAATTTATCCGCTCCAAGCGCGTAGAAGAGCGGGTGCGCAGGATTATTGAGGATGTGCGCCTCTTAGGCGATGAGGCGGTGTTGAAATACACCAGAAAATTTGACGGAGTGAAATTATCCACCCGCCAGCTTAAGGTGGCGCAGATAGAGATCTCCGGGGCCTATCAGAACATCAGTCCCAACTTTGTTTCTACGCTAAAAGTAATCATGGAGAACATCAACAGGTTCTACCGCAAGACCCTTAAGAAGTCCTGGAGGATGAAGGACGGGGATGGGGTAATCCTGGGTGAAAATTATACCCCGCTTGAGAAGGTAGGCATATATATACCTGCGGGTACCGCGCCCCTGGTATCCTCGGTCTATATGACGGTGCTGCCGGCAAAGTTGGCAGGTGTAAAGAAAATAATTTTAATCAGCCCTCCTGATAAGCTCGGCTTCATCAATCCGCATATACTGGTGGTGGCTGACCTTTTAAAGGTAGATGAGATTTACCGCGTGGGAGGAGCGCAGGGTATTGCCGCTTTAGCCTACGGCACCAAGACTATACCGCGCGTAGATAAGATCGTGGGTCCGGGAAATATCTATGTCAGTGAGGCCAAGCGCCAGGTTTTCGGCTGCGTGGATATAGATATGATTGCCGGTCCGACGGAGCTGGTGATTATCGCCAACCGTTACAGCGAGCCAAAATTTATTGCCGCCGACCTTAGGGCGCAAGCAGAGCATGCCAAAGGCCTGGCTATACTGATTACCAATTCCAAAAGCCTGGCTAAAGAGGTGAAGTCTCTGGTGGACGGGGTAAATGGTTTTATTATCTTAACCAAGAACCTGGAAGAGGCGGTTGAGATTACCAATAAGATCGCTCCCGAGCATCTGGAGATCCTGGTGCAGAATCCCCGGCGCCTGGTCAAAGGGATAAAGAATGCAGCGGCGATATTTCTGGGCCCTTATAGCCCGGCAGCAGTAGGTGATTATGTTGCCGGCCCCAGCCATGTACTGCCAACGCACGGGACTGCAAGATTCTTCTCAGGATTATCGGTGCTCGACTTTGTAAAAAGCAACCATATAATCAGCTACACTAAAAAGGCCCTGGAAAAAGCCAGGGAACCGCTGGAGAAGATCGCCGGGATTGAGGGGATGAACAAGCACATGGATTCGGTTAAGGCACGGTTTTAACGAAGGGCTTAAATAAACGAAGGTCCTGCGCATAGCGCAGGATAAAATTAAAGCTAAGCACCAGAGGTAGCTTTAATTTTAAGATATTAGGAGTTAGTATGCAAAAGAGAAACGCTATTATAAAGAGGAAGACGAAAGAGACGGATATAAACGTTAAGCTTAATATTGACGGCAAAGGAAAGGCCAAGATAAATACCGGTATAGGGTTATTAGACCACATGCTGGAGCTATTGGCGTTTCACGGATTATTTGACCTGGAGATCTCTGCCAGGGGAGATTTTAAAATAGATATACACCACACTAACGAAGATATAGGCATTGTTCTAGGACAGGCTTTTAAGAAA
>CAZKQC010000019.1:0-14889 GCA_964554825.1 uncultured Planctomycetales bacterium | reverse complement strand
GCCTCTAATACCTTTAACCCCTCATTGATTACTTCCGGGCCCGTACCGTCTCCGGGTATTACCGCTATTTTATACATGCGTTCTCCTATACTTGATCCAGCCCATCAGGCCATTATGCTTAACTATCTCCTGAAGAAACTCAGGAAAGGCCTGAGTCCTGTAAGTATCACCCTGGGTGAGGTTTTTTATTATACCACTGCTTAAATCTATTTCAAGCTCATCCCCTTCTCTTATGCCCCCTACATCCTGCAATTCCAGAAAAGGAAGCCCGACATTAATTGCGTTACGGAAGAATATGCCGGCGAAACTGGGCGCAACCACCGCAGATATACCGCATCCTTTCAGGGCACGCGGGGCATGCTCACGCGATGAACCGCAGCCGAAATTTCTACCCGCGACAATGATATCTCCGCTTTTCACCTTGCGGGAAAAATCAGGCGCAATATTCTCCATACAATGCTTACCCAGCTCTGATTCATCCGTAGTCACCAGGTATTTTGCCGCAATGATATCGTCAGTATTTATATCGCTGCCGAATTTGTGGACCTTACCCCTGATAATCATCTTTATATCCTATCCGGATGAGTTATGTGGCCAGTAATTGCCGAGGCTGCAGCCACCGCAGGATTTGACAGATAGACCGCTGAAGCGGGACTGCCCATCCTGCCCACAAAGTTACGGTTTGTGGTAGCCAGGCAATTCTCCCCCTCTGTCAGTATACCCATATGCCCGCCCAGGCACGGACCGCAGGTAGGGGTAGAAAATACGCCGCCTGCCTCAACGAATATCTCGGCCAACCCTTCCTTTAATGACTGGAGATAAATATCCTGGGTGGCGGGTATGACAATCAGCCTTAACCCGAAATTTACCTTTTTCCCTTTTAATATCTTTGCGGCAATCCTTAAATCAGAGATCCTGCCGTTTGTGCAGGAGCCGATAACCACCTGATCAAGCTTAACCCCTTTTAGTTCGCTTACCCCCCTGACGTTACTGGGCAGGTGCGGACAGGCTACCTGGGGCTCTAAACCGCTGATATCCCATTCATAGGTCTTTTCATAAACAGCTTCTTGATCGCTTTTATATACCTTGAACTTACGCCTGGCTCTTGCCTTTACGTACCCTAAAGTAATTGCGTCCGGCTCTATTATCCCTGCCCTGGCCCCGGCCTCAATAGCCATATTGGAGATCGAAAATCTGTCATCCATGCCCAGCTTCGAGATAACCGGTCCGCAAAATTCCATTACCTTGTAAGAGGCTCCGTCAACCCCTATGCGGCCGATGGTATAAAGTATAAGGTCCTTGCCTGAAAACCATTTCTTCGGTTTACCTTTATAAATAAATTTAATGCTGGCAGGCACCTTAAACCAGCATTTTCCGTCAATAAAAGCGCGCGCCAGGTCGGTTGAGCCCACGCCTGTGGCATATGCGCCCAAGGCGCCGTAGGTACAGGTATGGGAATCAGCGCCTATTATCAGGTCTCCCGGGAACACCAGCCCTTTTTCAGGCAGGAGCGCATGCTCTATCCCCATACAGCCAACCTCAAAATAATTCTTTATCCCCTGGGCCCTAGAGAAATCTGCCAGAATCTTGCACTGGTTTGCGCTGCGCGAATCCTTTGCCGGGGCAAAATGATCGGGGACGAGCACTATTTTTTTATTATCAAAAACCTTCCCCGCTCCCGATCTCTTAAACTCCTCTATTGCAAAGGGCGCGGTAATATCGTTACCTAAGGCTACGTCGACTCGAGCCTCAATAAACTCACCCGGCTTTATTTCTTTTCTGCCGGTATGCGCCATAAATATCTTTTCTGCTATCGTATATCCCATTTAATCTTTAAGCTGGACAGTAACGCTAGAGTTATCCGCGGAATTTCCTTACCGCAAGAGTGGCATTGTGGCCGCCGAACCCTAACGAATTGGAGAGACACAGGTCTACTTTAGTCTTGCGGCAGGTATTAGGCACGTAATCCAGGTCGCACTCAGGGTCAGGGAATTCATAATTTATAGTAGGCGGGACCGCGTTATTCTTTATAGCTAAACAACAGGCTGCAAACTCTACCCCTCCCGCAGCCCCCAGAAGATGCCCGGTCATGGATTTAGTGGAAGAGACCATAACTTTTCTAGCGTGCTCTCCCAGGGCCTTTTTTATGGCCAGGGTCTCGATCTTGTCGTTGAGTTTAGTAGAGGTGCCGTGCGCGTTTATGTAATCCACTTCCCCGGGATTAGCCTTGGCGTCTTTTAACGCCAGTTTCATCGATCTGGATGCGCCGTCACCGTCAGGGTCGGGTGCTGTAATATGATAGGCGTCGCAGGACATGCCAAATCCGACCATCTCGGCAATAATTTCTGCGCCTCTTTTTTTAGCGTGTTCCAGGCTCTCCATAACCACTACCCCGCAGCCCTCAGCCATAACAAATCCGTCGCGCTGGGCGTCAAAGGGGCGGCTGGCTTTCTTAGGATCGTCATTCCTGGTTGAAAGCGCCTTAAGGGCGCAGAAGCCGCCTAAGCCCAAATAAGTAATGGCGCTCTCCGTGCCTCCGGTTAGCATTACATCCGCATCCCCGCGTTGTATAATCCTGAAGGCATCTCCGATAGCATGGCTTCCCGAAGCGCAGGCAGTAGTAACGCAGGAATTCGGGCCTTTAAGGCCGAAGGATATGGCAATCTGTCCGGAGGCCTCATTAACGATGAGCATAGGGATCAAAAAAGGAGAGATCCTGGAAGGCCCGCTCTTTAAGAATACATTGTGCTGCTCTTCGATAATACCAAGGCTTCCTATCCCCGAACCCACAATAACGCCGATGCGCTCCTTATCTTCTTTCTCTAAATCCAGTCCGGAATACAGCAGGGACTGTTTAGCGCAGGCAATGGCAAACTGGATAAACTTCTCCATACGCCTGGCATCTTTCTGGCTGATGCCGTAGGCCAGAGGGTCAAAGTCATTCACCTGGCAGGCAATCTGGCTGTCAAATGCAGAGGCATCAAAAAGAGTGACCTTACCAGCGCCTGATTTACCCTCTTCCATTGCCTTCCAGAAGGAATCGATACCGTTTCCTACAGGAGTAACTACCCCCAGACCTGTAACTACGACTCTATGTTCTGACATAATATTATAACCTCGATTAACCTGATGATCCCTTAAAGGTTAACTCTTGGAGAATCTTTAAGGGATTTATTCGGCCAACAACTTACGCGCTCATTTCCCGCCGTACCTCCAACAGATCTCCGGAGGGATCCCGCCACTTATCTTAAAGGTTAAAGTGGCGGGAAAAACTTACCCCGCCAAGGCTAAGGGCGGGGTATTTAAACACAAGAATTTATATTAATGCTTCTTATTGTGGTTTCTTCTCTTCAATATATTTAATTGCGTCACCTACGGTAGTAATCTTCTCTGCGTCCTCATCCGGTATCTCGATGCCAAATTCCTCTTCTAAGGCCATTACCAATTCCACGGTATCCAGGGAATCAGCGCCTAAGTCATCGATAAACGAAGCCTCAGGAACAACCTCTTCCGGTTTTACCCCTAATTGTTCTGCTATTATGGATTTGACTTTTTCTTGAACTGCCATTTATTTTTCCTCCTTTTAAGGTTATACCATAACCATACCGCCATCCACTATTATGGTCTGGCCGGTAACATAGCTGGATTCCTCAGATGCCAGAAACAGGCATATGCCAGCAACGTCAGCCGCACTTCCGAATCTATTCAAGGGAATTGCCCCCAGCATCTTCTGCCGCACCTCTTCAGGGAGTTTAGCAGTCATATCAGTCTGGATAAAACCCGGGGCTACCGCATTCGCATTGATATTGCGGCTGGCCAATTCCTTTGCCGTAGTTTTTGTAAGAGCGATTATCCCTGCCTTGGAGGCAGAGTAATTTGCTTGGCCCGCATTACCGATTATGCCTATAATTGAGGCAATATTGATGATCTTGCCGCTTCTCTGCTTGATCATCACTTTGGATACGGCTTTAGTACAGTTAAAGGTGCCTTTAAGGTTGACCTTTATAACCGCATCCCAGTCCGCCTCGCTCATTCTCAGCAGCAGACCGTCCTTGGTAATCCCTGCATTGTTAACTAATATATCAACCTTTCCTAGTTTGTCAAGGATTTTATTTAAGCCTTCTTCAACCTTTGCGTAGTCCGTAACATCCAGCTCTAAAGCCAGGGATTTTCTGCCCAAGGCCTCTATTTCGCGGGCAGTATTACCTGCTTTTTCCAGGTTGACATCAGCTACCACTATATCCGAGCCTTCTCTGGCAAAGGCCAGGGCAATCTCCCTGCCTATACCCTGGGCAGCTCCGGTAATTAAGGCAACCCTGTCTTTCAGTCTCATCTCTTCTCTCCTAAGCTAAATATATCTTCCTTCTTCTCTATATTACTGACTCCGGCAGCCTCATTCGTCCTGCGCATCAGGCCTTTTAAGACCTTGCCCGGCCCGAACTCGATGAAATCGGTAACCCCTTTAGAAAGAATTAATTTCATCGAATCTTCCCAGAGCACGCTTGAAGAAACCTGTTTTATCAGGTTATCTTTTATCTGGCCGGGATCAACTGAAGGCCTGGCAGTAACATTGCTTACCAGCGGAAGGCGAGGCTTGTTAAACTTTATCCTCTCCAGCTCTTTGGCTAATTTAGCGCAGGCCCCCTGCATGAAAGAGGAGTGGAATGCCCCGCTCACTTCAAGCAAGATAGCCTTTTTGGCGCCTTTTTCTTTAGCTAAAAGTTCTGCCTGGTTAATCTGATCTACCCCGCCTGAAATAACTATCTGGCCGGGTGAGTTTATATTCGCTATCTCAGTGCCAGTTTGGGCGCAAAGTTCCTTAACCGCTGATAGGCCCAAGCCGATAATGGAGAGCATCTTTCCCGGGCGCTTAGCTGCCTCCTCCTCCATAAACTCTCCCCTGCGCCTGACAAGGCTAACTGCATCTTCGAGGCTAAGGGCCTCAATGGCAACTAAGGCAGAATATTCGCCTAAACTTAAACCTGCGGCATAATCTGAGTCTGACGGTTTTAAAACTCCGCGGGCCAAGGCTCCCTCCCAGCAGGCGATAGTCATGGTAAGTATCGCAGGCTGCGCGTTCTGGGTCCGGGTGAGTTCCTCCTTAGGCCCTTCAAAGATAATCCTGCTTAAAGAAGATCCCAGTACCTGGTCTGCCTTATCAAAGACTGCCTTACTCTCGGGGAAGGCCTCATAAAGGTCCCTGCCCATCCCTACATACTGGCTCCCCTGTCCGGCAAAAAGATAACCTACCATTTAATAACGCAGGCAGCCCATACCAGGCCTGCTCCAAAGGCATCTAAAAGAACAATATCCCCTTTTTTAATCCTGCCTTCTTTCACTGCCTGGCAGAGCGCGGTGGCAGTAGAGGCAGAGGACATATTGCCGTATTTTTCTATATTAAAGTAAATCTTCTCCTGAGGCAAATTGAGCTTCTTGGCCATGGCCAGTAATATCCTGATATTCGCCTGGTGCGGTATGACCAGGTCTATATCCTTGCATTCAAGTCCTGCCTGTTTTAGGGCAGTCTGGGCCGCATCAGTCATGATATTCACCGCTAACTTGAATATTTCATTTCCGTGCATCTTCAGATAATGCATACGGTTGTCTACAGTCTCATGCGTAGCCGGGTATCTTGAACCGCCTGCAGGAAGCATCAACAGCTCTGTCTGCGACCCATCAGAGCCTAAATAACCTGAAAGTATCCCCCCTGACCTTACCGGAGCTAAAACCGCAGCCCCTGCTCCGTCGCCAAAAAGGACGCAGGTATTACGATCCTGCCAGTCAGTAATGGAGGATAAGACTTCAACACCTACCACCAGGGCATTCTTATATAAGCCGGTCGAGATAAACTGCTGCGCTATAACCACAGCATGCACAAAACCGGCACAGGCAGCAGAGATATCAAAACAGGCTGCTTTTTTAGCGGCAAGCGCCTTCTGTACAAAACAGGCAGTAGAAGGAAACTGCATATCGGGAGTAATAGTAGCTACTATTATAAGCTCCAGGTCCTGGGCTAAGATACCTGCATCTTTCAAAGCAGCTGCTGCTGCCTTAACAGCCAAATCCGAGGCTGCCTCTTCCTTGGCAGCGAGGCGCCTCTCTTTAATCCCGGTGCGCGTAGTGATCCACTCATCCGAAGTCTCTACCATCTTCTCCAGATCTGCGTTAGTCAGGACCTTCTTAGGCAGATACTCCCCTACTCCGATAATCCCTACCCTGCGCACCTCTTTACTCTTCTTGTCTTTAACCATGGAAATAGTCTTTCTTTTTAAGCTTTTACTGCCTCCGTTATCTTCTCGTTGAATTTACGCTCAACCTCTTCCCGGGATACCCTGATGGCATTCTTTATCGCCTTGGCATTCGAACGGCCGTGACCGATGATCACCACGCCATCCACCCCCAGAAGCGGTGCCCCGCCATACTCCGAATAATCAAGCTGCTTCTTGAATCTAGAGAAGCTCGCCTTTAATAAAAGCGCCCCCAATATCCCCAGCGGGTTACTCATGATATGCCTCTTTAAGAACACCTGCATTGCCTCAGCCAGGCTCTCCGATACTTTTAATGCCACATTGCCCACGAACCCGTCGCAGACAATAATATCGCACTTTCCGGAGAAAAGGTCCTTGCCTTCCACGTTACCGATAAAGTTCAGCTTGCTCTTTTCGAAAAGTTCATAGGTCTCTTTGACAAACTCCGTGCCCTTACCCTCTTCCTCGCCTATGCTTAAAAGGCCTACCTGGGGGTCAGTTACGCTCAATATATAACGCATGTAAGCGTCAGCCATAATCCCGTACTGCATCAGCTGCATCGGCTTGGGGTCAATATTAGCCCCTACGTCTATAATCATGGCAATCCCCTTTAAGGTAGGGGTGATAATCCCGATACCCGGACGTTCGATCCCGGGAAGCATGCGCAGGCTAAGGGTCGCGGCGCAGACTACTGCACCGGTATTACCGGCGCTGAAAAAAGCCTCGCCCAGGCCGTCTTTGACAAGATTAAGTCCGACTACTATCGAGGAATCCCTTTTCTTCCTTACGCTGTTCGCCGGGGATTCCGACATCTCGATTACCTCCGAGGCATGATACGTAGAGATTTTGTCGCCGGTATATTTAGCGCGTAGCAACAGGGATTTGATCCTGGGCTCATCTCCTACCAGGACCACCTCGGTATTCTCGTATTCCTTAACCGCAGCTATGGCGCCGTCAATGATCACAGCGGGCGCATGATCGCCGCCCATAGCATCCACAATTATTTTCATAGATTAATAGTTAGCAGTAAATAAAATGAGGCTCCCTCGGCCTTATTGCTTGCGGGGCTTCTTCTCTTTTATCTCTATCTCGATAGCCTGCCTGCCGTCGTAATAACCGCAGACCTTGCAAACCCTATGCACAGCTTTAAGCTGCTTGCACTGGGGGCAGGGAATGAGATTTGCCGTAGTTAATTTCCAGTGCGTCCGGCGTTTTCTGCCGCGCGCGCTGGAATGCCTTCGTTTAGGTAATGGCACAGGAACATCCTCCTTCGTTTAAATTCTTGCCGCATTTAGGACAAAGCCCCTTACAGGCAGGGCTGCATAAAGACTTGATCGGGTAATCCAGGATTAACTCTTCTCTTATGTCAGGATTGATATCCAGGATTAACTGCCCCTTCTCCAGTGAATAATTAAGCTGCAGGGATTTCTTCAGCTCTATCCGGTATTCTTCAAGACAGCGTCCGCAGACAAGCTCTATAACCCCACCCAGCTCCAGGCTAACCGTAACCGCGTTGGTAATCCTGGATATCTGCGCCGTTACCTTAAGCGGACCCTGAAACTTAACCAGCTCTGTATCCAGGTCAAGCTCAACCGGAGAAATATTCTCCTCTAAAATCAACCCCTCAACCGGTATCTTGTTTACATCTATTTTCATTCTTGAGAGGGGGTCAGGAAATCCTGCTCAGTTTCTTTTTTAAAGCCTTCTCCACAAAATCAGGCACAAAACTGGATAAATCAGCGCCCAAAGAAGCTGCTTCTTTCAGAAGCTTGGAGGAAATATAGCTGTAAGATTCGTGGGGCATCAGGAAGATAGTTTCAATTCCAGATGCCAGTTTCCTGTTAGTCAAGGCCATCTGGAACTCATATTCAAAATCCGAGATCATTCTCAGTCCGCGTATAAGTATTTTCGTTTTATGCCGCCTGGCGTAATCAATAACCAGGCCGTCAAAATCATCCACTCTCACTCCCGGTATGCCTGCGGTAGCCTTTTTGAGCATAGCCACCCTCTCTTTTACGCTAAAAACAGGCTTCTTCTGCGGATTGTGCGCCACAGCTACGGTGACCTCAGAGAAGAGTTCCTGCGCCCTTTTGATCAGGTCAATATGGCCGTAGGTAACCGGGTCGAAGCTTCCAGGATATATAGCTTTCTGGCACATTTGTTCTTAAACCTTCCTGTAAAACGAAAGTACGGTATCCCCGTACTGCGCTTGCTTGACTAAGGCTAACTCTCTCTCCTTTGTAGGGAGTTCATCCTTCTTAAAATGCTGCACAATTACAAAACCATTGGGCGCTAATATATCATAAGCCCCCAGGGTTTGCAAGGTTTTTTTTGTCAATGACTCACCCTGCCCCTGCCTTAAACCCGGATTACCCGCCTTTTTCTTAAGCGCATGGGAGCTGTGGGGACTAGCCTTATAATAAGGAGGATCCAGGAAAATGATATCGAACTGCCTCCTGACATTATGCATGGCCCGGATAGCCAGGTCTGACTCTTTAGGATAAAGCTCACAAGCCCGTGGCGTCAGTAACTCTATGTTCTTTTTAATTACCTGCAGGCAATCACGGTTATACTCCACCATGACCAGCTCCCTAACCCCGCGTGAGGCTGCCTCCAGGCCTACTGCACCTGAGCCGGCATAAAGCTCCAGGAATGAAAGCCCTTCGATATCGCCAAGGATATCAAAGAGCGCCTTCCTGACCTTATCCTGGGTCGGCCGGATCCCCTGCGGCATCCTGATCTGCCTTCCTCTATATATACCTGTGGTTATCCTCATCTTCTTTTGTATTCAAAGACCGAGATATCGTTTATAAGCGAGGCTTCCTCCAGGACAAAGCCACTCTTCTCTATGTCTTCAGCTTCCATAAAAGGCTGGTCCATCAGAGAAGAGTCGGTGCGGTGGTAATGCCGGCAGATAAAGACCTTTCCGGCAGAAGCGCAACCCTCACCAAGCGCCTGCGTAAGCTGGGGCTTGTTCAGCACCGGTAACAGCTTTATCCGGTCATCGAGATAATAGGCCTGAGATAATATCACGCTGCGTATGCCGTATATTATCACGCAGGCCTCCTGGGCTTGGCTCTGCTCATTTATCCACTGCGAAGCGCGTTTTGGCGCAGGTCCGAAATACAGGCTGCTCACCGGCCAGGAAGAACTAATCATGCCGATTATAAAAAGGATGGTCACCAGCCTGTTCTTGGAAAAGCTGCGGCTGAGGGTATAACCTGCCAAAGGGATAAATCCCAGAAAAGGAAAAACCCAGAAACGTTCCTGTTTAAGCAAAGCGCCATTCTCTATGATATCTATAAACAGCATCCCCAGAAGCGGAAGGATGAAGATGTGCAGGCAAAAACAAAGCGCCCTGGGGTAGTTCTTACGCATATCCAGGAGCGAAAGCCAAAGGCAATAAAGGAACCAGGCAAAACCGGCAGATAACATGACGAGCGTGCCAAAAGACGGTTTATAAAATATAAAAAGGTACTGGCCGAACCCGTAAAGGAGATTGTGGAATTTCTCAAGGATTCCTGGATAGCCGAATATCCATTCGGTCAGGTAAAAGTTGTATCCTTTAAAAAAGAGCAGGATAACCCAGGGAGAAAGAAAAAGCAGCGAAAGCATAAAAAACATATAAAAGCGGCGCAATAATTTAGTCTCCCTGTGATGTGAAAAGGTAAAATACACAAACTGGGAAAAGGCGATAAAAATATAAAAATAGTGCGTGTAGATACCTACGGCATTCATTACGGAAAATGCCATAGCATCGCTTTTCTTATTGCCCCTCTCCAGTCTAAGCACAAGGAGCCCTGAGACTAATCCCAGGGCCATAACCAGGGAATATGAACGCGCCTCCTGGGAATAACGCACGCAAAAAGCGCAGATGCTCACAAAAAGCCCACAGAAGAACCCTTCTCTCTTAGAAAAAAGTAACGACCCCAGCCAATAGGCGAGTATTATCGAGACTATCCCCATCAATACCGAAAATGAGCGCACTGCCAGCGGGTTATCGGAGAATGCGCGCATCCAAAGATATATTATCCCGAAATAAAACGGCGGGTGCGTATCAGTGCCGCGGATCCCCGTAATGACATCGCTCAAGTGCCTGGAGGACTCCAGCCTCATAAAATGCTTCAGCTGGCCTGCGTATAATAACCGCGGCTGCTTATCCTTGGTAAGGGTCTTCATAAGGAGGCTGATATCCGTACCGTGCCCGCTAGCCTGGAAGAGCGTAAAGAATTCATCTGTCCATAGCGAACGGCCGCAGAGATTATTTATCCTAAGCAGGAGCCCTGTAACCAAAAGCAACAATATTAAAAGCCATTCTTTTTTTATCATCAACCCACCAGAATTAGACGGTCATACTCGGGAAATCTTTTCAGCAGCTCCTGCCTCAGGCCAAGATTAGTTTTAGCTTCCAGGCCCGGGTCGGCATTTATCAGGTTGACTGCCTCCTCCCTCGCCCTCTTTAGAAGCTGCATCTGCGTCAGGGGATTGGCAATCTTGAGCTCTGCCAGGCCGTGCTGGCGCCTGCCAAAGAATTCTCCCGGCCCGCGCAGCTTCAGGTCCTCTTCGGCAATACGGAAACCGTCGCTATATTTTATCATGGACCCAAGCCTAAGTTTCACTGCAGGACTGGAACTATCGTAAACCAGCACGCAGTAAGATTCCAGGCCGCCCCTTCCCACGCGTCCGCGCAATTGATGCAGCTGGGCCAGGCCAAAACGTCCTGCCTCTTCAATAATCATACATGTAGCATTGGGTATATCTATTCCCACCTCAAGCACCGTAGTCGCAACCAGGAGGTCAAGTTTCTTTTCCCGGAATTTAAACATAACTTCATCTTGCTCCCTCTGCTTCAATCTGGCGTGGAGAAGCCCTATCTTGAAATCCTTGAACTCAACCCTACTGAGCTCTTCATACCTCTTTTTTGCTCCGGCAATATCCAGACTGTAGGAATCCTCGATAACCGGATAGATGATATACCCCTGCCGGCCCTGCTTGAGCTGCTCCCTGGCAATAGCATAAGCCTTAGGTTTATCCTCCTGGCTGAAACTAACCGTCTTGATAGGCAGGCGGCCGGGAGGAAGCTCATTGATTACGGAAATATCCATATCCCCGTATAGGGTAATCGCCAGGGTACGCGGTATGGGAGTGGCTGTCATGATCAGAACATCGGGATTTAAGCCTTTCGCGGGCAGGAGCGCGCGCTGTCCGACCCCGAATTTATGCTGCTCATCTATCACCACCAGCCCCAGCCTTTTAAAATTAACCTTCTCTTCTAAAAGCGCGTGCGTGCCGATGACCAAATCTACCTTACCCTGCGCAATATCCCTGATATTCTTTTCCTTCTCGGTATTATTTGTGGAGCTGATTAACAACCCTATCTTTAACTCTTTATCTTTAAGTATTGAAATTTGAAATTTTAGTTTTTCATAGTGCTGTTTGGCTAATATCTCCGTAGGCACCATAAAGGCTACCTGGTATCCTCCCTGTATTGCTGCGATAGCAGCAACAGTAGCTACTACCGTCTTGCCGCTGCCTACGTCCCCCTGAAGCAGGCGCTGCATAGCCGAAGGCCTGACCATATCTGCCTTTATCTCATCGATAGTCTTCTCCTGGGCTTTAGTCAGCTTAAAAGGAAGGCTGGCAATAAACTCAAGCACCAGTCCCGCCTCTACTTTATGGGCTATTCCCTTACGCTGGCCCTTCTTTAACTTGCGTAATGCCAGGGGTATCTGAAATAAAAAGAACTCCTCGAAGGAAAGCCTCCTAAGCGCTGCCGCCTGCATCTGGTTCGATTCAGGGAAATGGATATTACGCAGGCTCTTAGCCAGGTTCAGGAGATCGTTCCTGGACCTGATATCATAAGGCAGGAAATCTCCGAGTGCCGGGAGATATTCATCAAGGCTATAGTTGATCAGGCGGCGCAATGAACGCTGAGTCAGGCCCTCAGGAAGGGAATACACCGGCACAATCCTGCCTATATTAAGGGAGGCATCATCATCTTCGGAAACAAGCTCGAATTCAGGAGAGTTCAGCTGCAGCCTTCCGGCATACTCTTCTACCTTGCCATATAATATGAGTTCGGTCCCGACCTTAAAATAATCCTTAAGATAAGGCTGGTTAAACCAGACGCATGAGATCTTTCCGCTCTTATCTGCGACCGCCACTTCAGTTATGCTAAAACTCCTGCGCCTGAAAGACTGCCGGCCCCCCTTATCCAGGACAGTGGCTTTGATAGTCTGGATTGAGCCTGACTTAAGCCCCAGGATACTGCTGAAATTGGTGCGGTCTTCATAGCGCCGGGGAAAAAAGTAAAACAGGTCTTCTATGGTGTTGACCCCTGCGCTGGCAAATGCCTTTGCCCTTTTAGGGCCGACGCCCTTGAGATACTGGACCGGTTCTAGAGGATTCTTTACCATCTTAAAGGGTAACCCTGGGTTCTTCTATCCTGTCAGGTAACTGCGGCATTAAAGGCGGTTCTTCTATCGGCTGGGATTCGGTTTCTTCGTTTCCGGGTTTCACCTCTATATCAAATGACTGGGTGGAATAGAGTTCTTCTTTCACCTTTATAATGCTTGGCCCTATCCGTAATTTACCCTTATCTTTGGCTGCCAGAATAAAGGCCCAGACCAATATACTCTTTGCGCCCCCTTTAACATAAGAAACCGTGGAAGACTGAGCCTGCGAAACTATCCGGAATCCCGCGAATTCAGGAAACTTAGGAGAGGGTAGCTCCTTTTCAGAAGATGTAACTACGACCTTGTAGGTAAGCAGCTCATCGGCAGTAATGCTGGTTTTATCCACCTCTGCCTTAATCTCGGTCTGGGCTAAGGCAGATGCATAAGAAACAAATATCATCAGGCAGCAAAATAAGAATACCTTTTTCATCTATAAGCTCTCCCTGTTACTTAACGGCCCCGCGGCCTTCCTTGATCATGGCCGAGAGGCTCCCGGCAAGCCCGGTATATTTATCGTAAACCAGGCTGTTTGCTGTCTGGGCGCTGGAGATATCCGCTATTTGGATGGGGCTAAGCTCTTTTATCTTACCGTAATCCAGATAGGCATGAAAATATTTAGACCAGAAAAAAGAAATGAACTCATACTGATTTGCGCGTACCAGGCCGTTCATAACCCTGACAAACTTTTTATCCAGAGCTTCCCAGAAACTAAAAGTATCCCTGGAAAATATCTCCGCGTCATCAAGGCCCCTGCCCAGCTCGCGAATGCGGCATTTATAAAGCCAGGCCTCGCTGATAGCTATCTGCTTGCCGCGCCTGATGGCTATATCAGCGCTCTCTTCAACCCTCTCCAAGAGCCCCAGGTTAACGGGATATACATGCAGGTCGATAAAATTAAGCCTCCTGCATTGAGCAAAACTAAGCACAAAGGCCCGGTAGCGCGGGTGCCAGATGCCCACGCCTGCGCCGGTGCTTACGCCTTTAATCTTGGCTTTCTTAAATCCTTGGAGCGCGGTATTGACCAGCAGTACTGAATTCTGCGGGTCATCGATAGGTTGGCCGCCCAGCATCGCTTCGGTATCCGGCTCGCTGATAATAGAAATGTAATCCGGCTCTAACTCCCTGGCAATATTAACTAAGGCTAGGCACCTGGCCTTTAGGTATTCCTTGAATTTGAATTTACGTAAAAAAGCCGATAATTCGGTTGACTCCTGGGAAACCCCAAGTTTATCAGGAAGAGGCTGTGCCTCGATAACCAGTTTCATCCCGCGGCTGCGGATATCTTTAGCTAAGCGCTTATAAAAATCCAGATACGCATCATAATCTTCTCTGTTTTTATAAAAAGCCCTGTAGAGGTTAGGAAATCCTACGGAGATAGTCACTAATTGTATCCCCATCTCTTTAAGCCGGTCAAGCTCTAGCAGTAAACTCTCATATTGCCCTGCCTTAAGAAGCTCTTGCGTACGCTTGGCATCTGCGCCTATAAGCTGGGCTCCGAAGATAACCGGATATTCCGATACCTGCTGCCGCTCATTAAAAAGCGCCTCAACCCGGCTGAGTTCTTCGTCTAATTCCGAATACAGGTCACGGTATTCGGAAGGGACGGCTATGGCCTGGCATAAGCCGCTGCTTGAGGGAAAAAATAATATGCAAACTGCGGCCAGAATTAAAATAACGGGAGAGTTACTCTTCTTAGGCATATATTTTCAGATGAATCTAAGCAGATTAATTCCCGTGCGGGGGTCCAGCCCCTTAGTAGCACCGAACCCGGATAATTCAAATATCACTGCCTCTACCACCAGGAATATTTTGGATTTATCCCGGATACAGCCGGTGAGGACCCTGCGCTTCTTGCCCATACTGGCATGCAGGTGCAGCTCGGGGCCGCTCCTGTTACGGAAGATTGTGCCTACGCCCAAAACCTCCCAGCCATCCTTAAAAGTAATTTTATTAGGCTTAGGCGGTATTACCGTTTTTCTGGGCCCGGTCACTAAATTGCCTTTTTTCAGGGCGCCCAGAAATATCAGGGCGGCTGAATTTATCTTTTCCTTTACGGCCAGTTCTCCAAGCTTACGGATAAACTCCTCGCCATCATCAAACCTGACCAGAAAAACGCGTTTTATTTTTCCTTTGGTATATTGCATAACTAAGGATGGACGCCGCAAAAGACAAAGCGCCTGCTTATC
>CAZKQC010000018.1:0-15261 GCA_964554825.1 uncultured Planctomycetales bacterium | reverse complement strand
TTCTTTCTTTTAAGGCCTCCAAAGAAGGGGGCTGGATAAAAAGGGTAGTTGTATTTCCTGGATACATACGTTTTATCCTGCGCGCACCCTTTAAGTCCAAACAGAGCAAGACGTTGCGTCCCCGCTTGAAATTACGCTCGACCACATCTTTGGGCGTGGCGTAATAATAGCCTAAATATTTAGTCCATTCAAGAATTTTTTTTAAACGGCGCAGGCGTAAAAACTGCTTCTGGCTTATAAAAAAATAGTCCCGCTTATCCTGTTCCCCTGACCTTTTTTGCCGGGTCGTCAAAGAGATGGATTTTACCAGTTTTTTCTTCAGTTGTCTGTCTAAAAGCAAACCTTTAAGCAAGGTGGTCTTGCCGGACCCGGAAGGCCCGGAGATGACAAATATCAAGCCCGTATTTTTAACCCTGCCTGCTTTCACTTACTCTAAGTTTTGTAGTTGTTCTCGTATCTTCTCGACCTGGCTCTTTATCTGGATCATTTGAGCCGAGATAATCGTATCGCAGCATTTAGCGCCTATGGTGTTAGTCTCGCGCTGCATCTCCTGGGAGATAAAGTCCAGTTCTTTGCCTATTGTACCGCCCCGGGCGAGTTTCGCGTTAAAACTCTTGATATGAAATGCCAAGCGCTCCAATTCCTCGCTGATATCAGTATCTTTTAATAGACTGTTGCGTTCTTCTTCTGTATGAATCTGGGCAAGCTTATCTTTGACGACCTTTTTAAATCTGGTTTTGATAATCTCCAGGTTCCCTTTGAGCGCCTGGCCGCGGGCCCTAAGATAACCCTGCAGGGCGCTACCTTCCTTGCGACGCATCAGAAGAAAATCATCCATCGCCTGATTCACCAGCGTCTTCAGCTGCAACCAGGCCTTGACCCTGGGAATATTGTTTTGCGCAAGCGATAATACACCGGGCAACCTGATCAGGGTATCTATGTTTACCTCATTTTTAATATGCAGCTGGCCCTGAATCTTGCGGATTACAAAGATGTAGTTCTCAAGCAGGTCCTTATTGATGTATACGGCTGCAGGCTGATGACCGATAATATTTACAGCGCAGGTAACTCTGCCTCTTTTAATCCTGGACTCAATCTCCTTTTTAACCCTCTCTTCCCAGGATAAAAACCCTTCGGGCAGATGCAATACTGTCTCTAAAAACTTATGGTTGGTGCTGCGTATCTCAACGCGCACCTTGCCCAACCCTGCAATCTCATTTTCTTTGCTGCCAAAACCAGTCATGCTCATAATCATAACTCAATCTCCTTTTAAGCCCAGGCCTCCTGCTTCTTGACCTCGGAAAGTTCCTTGGTAGGATAAAGATCCACGATAATCTCTGCGGGGTTAAACCAGAGTTTTATCTCGCGCTCCGCCTCCTCCTCGTTGGAAGAGACATGAATTACGTTTTCATAAACACCCGTGGTGGTTATCCGGCCGTAAGAACCGCGTATGGTAGTCGATTCAGCCTCTTCCGGGTTAGTGGCACCTGCCAATTCCCTGCACTTCTTAATCGCATCCTCCCCCCAGTATACCAAGGCCATTACTTTACGGCGGTCGTGCAACTCGCCGCGCAGGTATTTTATCAATTCCGAGAAAAAAGGTTTGTCTTTGAGATGTTTATAGTGCTCCTCGGCAAGGGCCTTGGAGACCCTCTCCATCTTAGCGGCTACGATCTCAAGCTTAGTCTCGGATAGCCGCGTTAGGATATTCCCAGTCAATGATTTCTTTAACCCATCCGGTTTAATCAAAATGAGCGCTGCCTGGTTCATAAAACCTTCCCTCCTTTAATCCTCGTCACAATCCTCTCCAGGTCCTGCGGAGAATAGAATTCGATAACGATATGCCCGCGTTTTTTCTGCTTAGTAATCCGTATCTTGGTGGCTAAAATATGCTGCAGCTCTTCTTCCATAACTGCGATATAAGGCTCCGCCGGTATTGATGACCTCATTCTTCTCTTGTTGTTTCTGGGTCTGTGTGTTTGAACCAGGTTCTCCAGCTCTCTCACGGAAATGCCATTGGCAATAATCTCGTGGGCAAGCCTACGCTGCTGATTAATATCTTCTAATTCTAACAGGACCCTTCCATGCGCAAAAGAGATACGTCCCTTCTTCATCTCATCCTGAATCTCCTTAGGCAGCTTTAACAGCCGCAAGGTGTTGGTAACAGAAACGCGTGATTTACCCAAGACTTCACTGAGTTTTTCTTGCGTAACACCAAATTTATCAATAAGATAGAGAAATGCGCGCGCTTCTTCAATCGGATTAAGTTCCTGTCTCTGTATATTCTCAATTAAAGATATCTCCAAAGAATCACGATCTTGGACATCTTTAACTATAATTGGTATCTCTTTTAAATTCAAGGAGTTAGCAGCGCGAAGCCTTCTCTCTCCGGCAATCAACTCATAATAATCGCCCTGGCGCCTGACCAGGACTGGCTGAATCACGCCTTTCTCTTTAATAGACTGGATTAAGTCTTCCATGCCTTGGAGATCAAAATCTTCCCGCGGCTGAAAGGGGTTAGGCTTAATCTTATCTATGGCCGCATAGATAATTTTCTCTTGTTTTTCCTCTGTTGTTTTTTCCGGTATTAAAGCGCCAATGCCTTTACCTAAGGCTTTTCTTTCCATTCTATTGCTCCTTCATCTGTGGCTTGCTCAGAGATAGGGATACCTAAAATCTCTTTGCACAGCTCTTCATATTTCTGCGCGCCGATTGATTCTTTGTCGTATAAGGCAATGGGTTTGCCAAAACTAGGCGCCTCTGTCAAGCGTATACTACGCGGTATTACTGTCTGATATACCTTCTCTTTAAAATGCTCCCTGGCTTCTTGTACCACTTCTTTCGTAAGATTGGTACGGAAATCTGCCATAGTCAGCAGCACACCTTCGATAGTCAGCCCAGGATTCAGATTATCCTTTACAAGATTAATAGTATTAGCGAGTTGCGTTAATCCCTCTAATGCATAATATTCACATTGCACAGGTATCAAGACTGAACCAGCTGCGCAAAGACCATTGATAGTTAGTAGCCCCAGAGATGGCGGAGAATCTATTAAGATAAAGTCGAAGTTCTCCTTTTCATTAACTAAGGCCCTTTTCAGACGATACTCCCTTCCCATAACGCCTACAAGCTCTACCTCTGCGCCAGTAAGGTCCAGATTGGAAGGGGCTAAATAAAGATTATTTATTACCGTGCTCTGTATAATCTCTTGTATATTGAGTTCTTCCAATAAAACATGGTAGGTACTTTTTTGAATATTATGCTTATTAACCCCCATACCGCTAGTAGCGTTTGCCTGTGGGTCTAGGTCTATTAATAATACTTTTTTACTGGCTAATGCTAGGTAACTGGAAAGATTGATTGCTGAAGTAGTTTTGCCTGTGCCACCCTTCTGATTACAGATAGCGATAATCTTACCCATTGTAATTGTTGTAGTTAAGCAATGTTCCACGCGGAACATTGCTTTATTGGAAGAGAGATATTACCTTCTTTTTATACACTTAGAATAATGCGAAATAAGGGTTTTGTCAAGTTTTTTATTTATCTTATAACGCGCTTGCTCTAATCTTAGCGAGTTTTGCTCCGGACATACCGAAGAGGCCTTTTTCTTCTTCAGCCAGAACCTCAATCTTAACCTTATTGCGGGGCAATTTTAACGCCTGAAGTGCCTTCTTAATCGCCTCCTCTACGGTAACTCCCTCAACCTCTATATAGGATTTTTGGCTCATTTTAACCGCCTAATCCGTAATTGGTAGATCAACATTAGCGTGCTATTAATAAACCAATACAATACCAGGCCTGAAGGCATACGATAAAAAATAAAACCGAACATAAGCGGCATTATAATCAACATTAGCTTTTGCTGTTCAGCATTACTGCTGGTAGTTACAGTAGAGATTTTCTGTTGGATAAACATGCCGATAGTCATAAGAATAGGTAATATATTAAATTCGTTACTTATGATGGGTAGCGATACTGGAAGGGTAAAGAGATTGTCTGGTTTAGATAAATCTTTAATCCACAGGAACTTAGCGCCTCTTAAAGAGACAGAACGTAACAAAACCTGATATAACGCAAAAAAGATTGGTATCTGCAAGATCATAGGCAGACACCCTCCCAGAGGATTTACCTTATGCTCTTTATACAATTCCATAATTGCTTTATTTAATTTTTGCGGGTTATCTTTATATGTCTGGCGCAAAGTTTCTATATGCGGTTGTAACACTTGCATTTCTTTCATTGAGCGCATCTGTTTCAGGGTAAGAGGATAAAGGATAATATAAATCGCTATACTAAATAAAACTATCGCCCAACCCCAATTATGCACCATGCCGTAGAGCGCTGTTAATAACCCTACCTGTAACCTGGCAATAAAATCAAAAATGCCGTAATACACTACTGTTGTCCAGCTAGAATTAATCTTCTTTATAATACCTAACTCTTGTGGCCCCAAGTAGATATGAAATTTCTGCGTAATTGTCTGCTGGCTAGGTATTGCTAAATCCGCAGAAACCAAGCTGATCTCTGAACTATGTTTATCTGCTTTATTAATAAAGGCGCTGTAACCGTAATCATTGGCTTGCGGCTCAATAATGCCGCAGAAATATCTGTCGCGCCAACCAAGAAATTTTAACCCTGGGGAACTAATATCCTTGCGGGCATTCATGTGTAACACCTTCTCCTTAAGGGCTAAGGTTGCGTCTTGGAAGCGCGCTTCATTCTGGTCAGCGTTAAAATCCATCTTGGTTGCTATCAAATCCAGATTAAAATGTAGAGGGTGCTGAGAAATATTTTTTATTTCCAATTCTAACATAATGGTATAATTAGAGTTAGATAATAGGAACTTCTTGACGATCTCTTTTTCGTTGTCGCGGTAGACAAAACTTACTACTTTTGGAGAAGCACTAACTAGCTTAAAGCCTTCAGCCGGGTTTTTTAAACGAAACCCTTCTTTTAAGGAGAGACTGTACGACTGATACGCAGGAAAGATAATCTTATAAATGCTGGCCCCGGTTTCATCAAAAACAAGAGAGTACTTATCTTGTTTAACCGTAAACAAGTCTCCTGGTTTTGCCGGTTCTTGTAGCAGGGGGGGAGCGGATTTTACCAGGGGGAGTGAAACCGGAGCTTCTATTGTTTTAACTGTAACCCTATTATTATCAATATGATAAAACTTAGCAGTAAACAAAGACCAACTTAATAATACTAACAATGAAAGAGCAAGAGCTGCTATTAAACGTTTTTCCATAGTGTTTAGATTAGTGGGTCATAAACAGTCTTTTGGGAGAGGGGATGACAATGCAGCAGCCTTTTTGCTGCTTTAGCGCTCCCCCAAAGAATCCCGTATTTTTGAATTGCCTGTTTGGTGTACTCAGAACAACTAGGCACAAAGCGGCACGAAGGAGGCATTATTACCCTAAGATACCTTTGATATATATTCAGAAGGGTTACGGCTATCCTGTACAACATTAAATAGAGAGTCTTTTTCTGCCTTTTTTACGTCGTAAGGCCAATACCTTCCGGCCTGCGCGCTTAGCCATGCGGCTACGGAAACCTTGTTTGCGCTTCGTAACGATATTGGTAGGCGTCTTCAGATGTTTCTTCATGACTACTTATCCTTTAGGTTAGCGTTTAATATTACCCGCTTAAGAATGTTTTTCAATTATAACATAAAGTCCAACAAAGTCAAATATATTAAAGCGTCGTCAATAATAAGACGCGAGGGGCCATCCCGTCAATATGCCGCAATGTCCGCGGGGATAAAGCCGAGGGGACGCGATGCTGTTTTCCCGACGCAACAGAAGAATTTTAGGGTTATTGTTTTATTTTTGTTGACTGGTAAAAAAAATATTGTATAATGATGTTTCCAAAAATAGCAGGCGGTATATAAAAAGCATGGGTGTTCTTCGTTTTAAACGCTGCCGGTTTATACATCGGACTGCAACCTTTATAACCAGCCCCTTACTAGGGGCAAGAATCCTTGGCTATGCGCCCCGCACAAGAAAGAGTCGTTATCCTGGCGCGGTAAGGCTGCTGCGGTTTTGTCTTGCAACAGGCTTTTTCTTTGTTATAATATTTCCACAGGGTTATGCAAGTTGTGAATAAACTGTGAATAACGCCCGAGCGGGTTGTTTTTAAATATGACGGATATACATAAAATGTGGGTCAGAGTACAGGATAGCCTGAAGAACACCTTGGGTAAGACGGTGTTTGATACCTGGATTGTATCGCTTAAACCTAAAAAGCAGGAAAAAGGCATTTTGACACTAGAGGCGCCAGATCAGTTCTTTAAAGAGTGGGTGGAAAAACACTACAAGCAGACCCTTGAGAAGGCAACGCAGGAGATAACGAAAGAGGCGGTTTCTATTGCCTTAGAGGTCCAGGCGCAGACTCAACACCCTCAACCTAAACTTAAAACAGACGCCTTCGCCAGTAGACTTGCGGACACGCAGAATGGCCTCGGTCTTAATTCGCGTTATACCTTCGATAATTTTGTGGTAGGCGCCTCCAACCGTCATGCTCACGCCTACTCTCTGGCGGTAGCCGAGTCTCCTGCTAAGACATACAACCCCCTATTTGTTTACGGCGGGGTAGGCCTGGGCAAAACGCATCTTATACAGGCGGTATGCCACCATATAAAAAATAAAAAGTCAGGCCATTGCAAAATATGCTATATGCCTTCGGAACGGTTTACCAACGAGCTTATCGACGCTATACAACACCGCTCTACGGCGGCCTTCCGGCAAAAATATCGTAATCTCGACGTCTTGGTTATAGACGATATCCACTTTATCGCGGGGAAAGAATCAACCCAAGAGGAATTTTTCCATACCTTTAATTCGCTCTACGACGCCCATAAACAGATTGTAATCTGTTCTGACCGTCCGCCTAAAGAGATCGCGAACCTCCAGGACCGGCTGGTCTCCCGGTTCGGGTGGGGTCTGACCACTGATATCCAGCCTCCGGATCTGGAGACGCGCGTCGCAATATTAAAAAAGAAGATCGAGCGCGAATCCGTGAATGTCCCGGACGAGGTCATCTTTTTTATCGCCCAATTAATCAAAACCAATATACGGGAACTAGAGGGTGCGCTGATACGGACCATTGCATACTCTCTATTGGAAGAGAAGGCTATTACCTTAGATTTAACCAAAGAGGTTTTAAAAGACCTTTTAAAAGAACCTAAAAAGCTTATTACGGTTGATTTTATACAACGTTGTGTGGCAGAAGAGTTTGGGGTATCTCTACAGGATTTAAAAACCCGACGTCGTCATAAAACCATAGTCTTACCGCGCCAGGTGGCAATGTATTTAAGCAGGGAGTTTACTGATTTGTCGTTGCCTGAAATAGGGGAGTTTTTTGGAGGCAAAGATCATACTACCGTATTACATTCCTATAATAAGATTAAGTTGGGTTTAGAAAGTAATTTGTCTTTAAAAAGTAGGGTAGAACAGGTTATTAACACCCTTCAACAATAAACACAAGGGTTGTAGGATGGGGTATTGTTTGTGTATTGTGTTTGTGTTGTGGGGGTTGTGGTGTTTTTCAACAAAAACAAAACCATATTACTACCACTATGATATAATTAATTATTAATAAAGTAATAGTATATAGCGAAGGAGTATTGAATGAAGTTTAAAATAAATAAAGAAGTCTTACTTAGTGGGATCCAAACAGTACAAAACGTTATTACCACCAAAACCGCTTTACCCGTGTTATCAAATATTTTAATCGAAGCTCAAGGGACAAAACTTAAATTAACAGCTACCGATTTAGATGTTGGTATAACCTGTGTAATACCTGTGGAGACACAGGAACCAGGCTCCATTACTATACCAGCTAAAAGATTAAACGATATTATTAAAGAATTACCCGCAGATAATATTAATATAAATACTAAAAAAAACAATTTAGTGATTATTGAGACAGAAAACTGCCAATTTAAGATTTTAGGGCTTGCCCCGGAAGAATTTCCAAAACTACCGGAGTTTAAAGATCAACAAGTCATTAACCTAGAACAAGTTGTTTTGAAGGAGGTTTTTAATCTCACATCTTTTGCGGTATCTTTTGATGAAACACGTTATGTTTTAAACGGTATTTTATTCCGTTTCTACAAAAACAACTTGACCTTAGTGGCTACAGATGGTAAAAGATTAGCCATTGCCGAGCGCAAACTACAACAGAATATCGAGAAAGAAACCAGGATTATTGTACCCATCAAAACCATACAGGAACTAAATCGCAACCTCCAAGACGAAGGTATGGTATCGTTAATATTAAGTAATAATCAGGCCCTTTTTGACTTGGGCAGCGTGGTTGTGATTTCGCGTTTAATAGAGGGTGAATTCCCGGATTATCAGCAGGTGGTGCCCCCCATATCGGAAAATAAAATGGGGATTGATAGGGAGCAGTTTCTGTTGGCGGTTAAAAGGGCGGCGTTGCTTGCCACCCCCGATTATCAGGCAGTCAAGTTGGAGGTGTTTAAAGACAAGTTGGTCATCTCAAAATCTACCCCGGATATCGGGGAATCTTTTGAGGAGGTAAGTGCGGAATACCGGGGTAAAGAGATGGTTATTGGTTTTAATCCGCACTACCTTGTCGATGTGTTAAAAAACCTGCAGGGTGAGAGGATCATTTTTGAATTAATTGATAGTGAAAAACCCGGGGTGATCCGCACCGACGGATATACTTATATCGTCTTGCCCATGCGTCTGAATTAAGCCCTGTTTTTCAAGTATGGCGGAAACACTAAAGCAGACAATCGAAGGCTTGATGCAGAAGTGGGAAAAACAAAAAGGCCAGTTACTCCCACAGGATCCCCGCAGGCTCTTTAAAAAAATTTTCACCAAAAAAGAGCTGGAACACATAGCATTACATTATTTTAATAAAGGCATATTGGCGGTTAGCGTAGACTCATCCAGCTGGCTATACGCCCTGAGCTTAAAAAAAGAAGAGACGCTGCGTAAATTACGCAGCTTAACCAAGGCAGTAATCAAGGATATCCGTTTTACCTTGGGAGAAAAACATGAAAAAAGCAAAGAGTAAAATACCCGATCAGCAACACGCATCTCCAGCTCTCGCGAAAGAGAGCAAGGCCTATGACGCCACCACTATTCAGGTGCTGGAGGGGGTAGAGGCGGTAAGGCGCCGGCCGGCGATGTATATCGGGGACACCTCTGTACGCGGCCTGCATCATCTGGTTTACGAGGTGGTAGATAATAGCGTAGACGAGAGCCTGGCAGGCTATTGCAATTATATCGAGGTAGAGGTACGCTCCGACAACAGCGTAAGCATCATAGATAATGGCCGCGGGATTCCGGTGGATATGCATAAGACGCAGAAAAAACCGGCTGTAGAGGTAGCCCTTACTACGTTGCACGCAGGCGGTAAGTTTGACCATCGCGTATATAAAGTATCCGGGGGGCTGCACGGAGTAGGGGTGAGCGTAGTCAATGCCCTTTCTGATTGGCTGGAGGTGGAGGTCAAGAGGGATGGCAAGGTTTATCATCAGCGTTACGAGCGCGGCAAGACCGCCTCCAAACTTACCGTTATCGGTAAGAGCAGTTCTACCGGCACCAGGGTTACTTTTAAGCCCGACCGCACCATTTTTAACAAAATAGATTTTTCCTATGACATATTATCCCAGCGCCTGCGCGAGCTGGCCTTTTTGAACAAGGGGCTCAAGATTAAGCTGGGCGATGAGCGCAGTGATAAGGAAGCGGTATTTGATTTTGCCGGCGGTATTGTTTCTTTTGTGGAGTATCTGAGTAAAAACAAAAATCCACTGCACAACAAGGTGGTGTATTTTCAGAAAGAGCAAGACGATGTGATCGTCGAGGTAGCCCTGCAGTATAACGACGGTTATGCCGAGACCCTGTTTTCTTTCGCCAACAACATTAATACCATCGAGGGTGGTACGCACCTCTCCGGTTTTAAATCCGCCCTGACCAGGGCTATTAACCAGTATGCAAAGGGCAAGAATCTGCTCAAGAACGACGAGATTGCCATCAGCGGAGAAGATGTGCGTGAGGGCCTGACTGCGGTGGTGAATGTCAAGGTGCCTAATCCGCAATTTGAAGGCCAGACCAAGACTAAGCTGGGTAACTCTGAGGTTGAAGGCCTGGTTGCCTCAGCGAGTCTCGATGCCTTAGCAGCATATTTTGAGGAAAATCCTTCGGTAGCAAATAAAATTATAGATAAGGTCATTGTTGCCTCGCGTGCCCGTGAAGCAGCGCGTAAGGCGCGGGAATTAACTCGCAGAAAAGGCGCTTTGGAAGGCGCCGGCCTGCCAGGCAAATTAGCAGATTGTTCGGAGAGGGATGCGGCCTTATGTGAGCTCTATATCGTGGAAGGCGATTCTGCCGGAGGCTCGGCTAAACAGGGCCGGGACCGTAGATTCCAGGCCATCCTGCCTATCAAAGGTAAGATTTTAAACGTAGAAAAGGCGCGTCTGGATAAAATCTTATCTAATGAAGAGATCCGCACCATCATCACAGCATTGGGAACCGGGGTGGGGGAGGAATTTGACCTGGCCAAACTGCGTTATTTTAAGCTCATACTTATGGCAGATGCGGATATAGACGGGTCGCATATCAGGACCCTGTTGCTTACCCTGCTTTACCGTCAGATGCCCAAGCTTGTAACTGAAGGGCATGTCTATATTGCCCAACCTCCTTTATATAAGATCAAAAGAGGCCAACGCGAGGAGTATATACAGACTGAGCAGCAGATGGATGAGTTTCTTCTTGAGCTGGGTCGGGAAGGACACCACTTTATGCGCCTGAAAGATAAGCAAGTTTTTACTGACAATCAGTTTAAAGAACTCCTGCGCCTTTTGGTAGAGATAGAGAAACTGGCTAAGATGTTAGAGAAAAAGGGAGTAGAATTTAAAAAATACCTCACATTTAGACACCTTAAGACCAAAAAAATGCCTATTTATAAGGTAAAAGTAGATGGTATTGACCATTTTCTCTATTCGGATAAGGAATTAGCTAAATTTACTGCCGGCCAGGAAAAGGAGGCCGGGCAGGATGTCTTGGAGCTCTTTGAGGCTGCGGAGATAGAGCAACTCTTGCTTAAGCTGGAAAAGATGAGTCTGGATATTAATACCTATGCAGCTGGGGAGTTGTTGGAAAAAGAGGCCGTTGTCAAGGATGCGAACAAAAAACCTAAGCCGCTTTACCGTATCGTAAACGCAAAGGAGCAAAAAGAACTCTTTGCCCTGAAGGAAGCCTTGGTTTATATAAAAGAGATGGCTACCAGAGGCATGCATATCCAGAGGTACAAAGGCTTAGGCGAGATGAACCCGCAGCAGCTTTGGGATACTACTATGGACCCCCAGAAGCGCACCATATTACAGGTGACCCTTGAGGATGCGGTGGAGACAGACAAGATGTTTACTGTTTTAATGGGAGACCAAGTTGAGCCGCGCCGCGCTTTTATAGAAGAATACGCGCATCAGGTAAAGAACTTAGATGTATAACTGTTCCCTAAATGTATACGCTTAACGAAAAAATAATTCCGGTTTATATCGAAGAAGAGGTCAAAGATTCCTACTTGAATTACGCCATGAGCGTTATCGTTGGCCGAGCCCTGCCTGATGTGCGGGATGGTCTCAAGCCTGTGCACCGCAGGATACTTTATGCCATGCAGGAACTCAGCCTCGACCACTCCAAGCCTTATAAAAAATGCGCACGTATCGTCGGAGAAGTCCTGGGTAAATACCATCCGCATGGAGACGTCGCGGTTTATGATACCTTAGTCAGAATGGCCCAGGATTTTTCGCTGCGCTATCCCCTGGTTGACGGGCAGGGCAACTTCGGTTCTGTTGACGGCGATGCTGCTGCGGCCATGCGTTATACCGAGGCCAGGCTTGCTGCAATCTCCGACGACATGCTTGGAGATATCGATAAAGATACGGTAAACTTTGGCCCTAATTTTGATTCCTCCCTGAAAGAGCCGCTTCTTCTGCCCGCATCCCTGCCCAATCTCCTGGTGAACGGATCAAGCGGGATAGCAGTAGGCATGGCTACCAATATTCCGCCGCATAATCTAGTTGAAGTGGCAGACGCCATTATATATCTTTTGGATCATCCGGAAGCCGAGATAAAAGACCTAATGCGCTACATCAGGGCCCCTGATTTTCCTACCGGCGGAGTAATCTGCGGCAGGTCCGGCATAAAGGATGCCTATACAACCGGTAGGGGGAAACTGGTGGTGCGTGCCCGGGCTACGGTTGAACATCAGAAAAACGGCAAAGACCTGATTATAATAACAGAGATCCCCTATCAGGTGCAAAAATCAGCGCTCATTGAAGCTATCGCTGCGCTGGTTGACGATAAAAAAATAGAGGGGGTCTCGGATATCCGCGATGAATCCGACAAAGAAGGGATGCGCATCGTAGTTGAACTTAAGCGCGATGCCGAATCACAGATTATTCTCAATCAGCTTTTTAAACATACGCAGCTAGAGACTACCTTTGGTATTATTATGCTGGCGCTGATTGAAAACCGGCCCAGGGTCCTGAATCTGGGGCAGATCCTGGACGCCTATATCTCTCACCGCAAGGTTATTATCCGCAGACGCACCCAATTTGAATTAGACCGGGCTTTAAAGAGGGCGCATATCTTAGAGGGCTTAAAGATCGCCCTGAAGTTTATCGACCGTATAATCAAGACTATCAAGACCTCCAAAAACACGGAGAATGCCAAAGAACGCCTGGTGAAAGAATTTGATCTTTCGCAGGTGCAGGCCCAGGCAATACTAGAAATGCAGTTGCAGCGCCTGACTGCGCTTGAGCGCGATAGACTCGACGCAGAATATGCGGAGCTCCTGAAGAAGATCGAGCTTTGTAAGGCCATACTTGCCTCGGACAAAAAGGTTGAGTCAATCATCAAGGACGAATTGGAAGGGCTAAAGAAGCAATACGGCGATGAGCGCAGGACCGATGTGGTAGGCGAGGTAGAAGAGCTGGAGGTAGAAGATCTGATCGCAGAGGAAGACGTGGTGGTTACTATCAGCCACGGCGGCTATATCAAGCGCCTGCCGGTGAGCGCTTACCGTAAACAGAAACGGGGAGGCAGGGGCGCTACCGGGGCAGAGGTAAAAGAGGAGGATTTTGTAGAGCATCTCTTTGTAGCCTCTACCAGGGATTACCTGCTGATTTTTACAGACAAAGGTCAGGTGCACTGGTTAAAGGTATATGAGATACCACAGGCCAGCCGTATCTCTAAAGGCAAGGCTATAATTAATCTGTTGCAGATGGAGGCGGGTTATAAGGTGAGCTCTACTATCCCGGTTAAAGAATTTTCCGCCGACAAATACCTGGTAATGGTCACTAAGCAAGGCCAGATTAAAAAGACTCAACTGGATGCTTACGGCAATCCGCGTAAAGGTGGGATTATCGGTATTACGCTGGAGAAAAACGATGAGCTTATAGGCGTAGAGCTTACCGACGGCAAGCAAGAGCTGTTGATAGGTACCCGTCAAGGTAAGGCCATACGCTTTGTGGAAAGCAAGGTGCGCGATATGGGCAGACAGGCCAAGGGCGTGCGTGCCATCTCTTTAGCCAAGAAAGACGAGGTTATTGATATGGTATTGCCCCATAAGGACTCTACCGTATTGACCGTGACTGAGCTGGGGTTTGCCAAACGTACTGCGTTCCAAGAATACCGCCTGACCAGCCGAGGGGGCAAGGGTATCATTAATATAAAAGTGACTGCCAAGAATGGCCAGGCAGTGAGCCTGAAAACAGTCGCGGATAATGACGAGTTGATGGTTATCACGCAGAACGGGATGTTTTTGCGCTGCGCCATAAAAGATATACGCTCTACCGGCAGGTCGGCACAGGGAGTGCGTCTGATCAAATTGCAAGGCAAAGACCGCGTCTCCTGCGTGGCTCCGGTGATAGCAGAAGAGGCAGAATAAGCCTTTAGTTTTGTCCCCATCGTCTAGCCTGGTCTAGGACAAGAGCTTTTCAAGCTCTCGACACCGGTTCAAATCCGGTTGGGGACATTCTTGTGCCCCGGTTCTCCCGCCCTAGCTATTGAGACGAGGGCGGGATCCCGCCAGAGATCCTCCAGAGATATGGCGGGAAAATCCGGTTGGGGACGCTATTACATGTCGCCAACCGAGTCCTTTGCAAAGGACCGTTGGGGACGCTTTATTAACCCGTGTTCCCGATAGCTAAACGCTTCGAAAATTTGTGTCGCTACGCTCCTAAATTTTCTCGCAGCTATCGGGATTAATTCGGCCCAACAACTTACGTTCACTACGTTCCGTAAGTTGTGGCCTCATTAAATGTGTGGAATTATAGGTTATATCGGAACAAGGGAAGCGCAGCCCATAATCTTAAGCGGGCTCAGGCGCCTGGAATACCGCGGCTATGATTCCTGCGGCATAGCGGCCTATCTAGAACGTAAGGACGCCCTCTCTATAAGAAAACTCCCCGGTAAAATCAAGGACCTGGAAAGCCTCTTACACAAAAAACCACTATCAGGAACTCTGGCCATTGGACATTGCCGCTGGGCTACGCATGGAGCCCCGAATCAGGTGAATGCCCATCCGCATATGGACTGCAAGGGAGAGATCGCCCTGGTTCATAACGGTATTATTGAAAACCACACCCAGCTTAAGGCTGAACTTTTAAAAGACAAGCACGTCTTTGCCAGCCAAACAGATACCGAAGTTATTGTGCATCTGATTGAGAAATTTTACCGCAATGTATCTTTAGAAGAAGCGGTAAGAAAAGCCCTTGCCAAGTTAGAAGGCTCGTTTGCCATCGCCGTAATCTCGCGACGCGAACCAGGCAAGCTTGTTGGCGCACGGCTGGGTAGTCCGTTGGTGGTAGGCGTGGGTAAAGGAGAAAACTTTCTGGCTTCGGATATCCCTGCCTTGTTAGAGGAGACGCAGGAGATAATATTTTTAGAGGATAATGAAATGGTGGTATTAACACCCGAGGCTATAGAGATAAGCAACCTCTCTGGAGAGAAGATAAAGAGAGCCTCTGTTCAGATAAACTGGGATATCTCGCAGGCCCAGAAACAAGGCTGGCCGCACTTTATGCTCAAAGAAATCAACGAGCAACCCGCCATCTTGGAGGGCATATTAAGCCACAGGGTACAAAAAGATGGCAGCGGGGTTTATTTCCAGGCCCTGGAGATTCCTGCGGAGCGGCTTTCCAGGATCGGCAATATTATGATCGTTGCCTGCGGCACGGCTTATCATGCGGGCCTTTGCGGCAAGTATATACTAGAAGAGCTC
>CAZKQC010000017.1:0-15760 GCA_964554825.1 uncultured Planctomycetales bacterium | reverse complement strand
TACCTATAATATCCATCCCCCAGCTACGATATAACCTGGATTCTGCGATTGTCGAGAATGCCGGACCCTCCATATTAAGATAGGTTCCTGAGTTATGCACGGTTACCTTATCCAGGCTCCTTGCCGCCTTGTAGACTACGGCGCTAAGCTCGCTGCAGACCGGGTGCGCAAACTCGATATGCGCCACGATCCCGTCGGTAAAGAAAGACATATCGCGCGCATAATTGGTGCGGTCTACGAACTGATCTACTACCACAAAATCCATCGGCTTAAGCTCTTCCTTGAGGCTTCCGCAGGCACTGACAGAGATAATCCTCTCTACCCCCAGTTTTTTCATGCCGTAAATATTGGCGCGGTAGTTGATGTGGCTGGGAGGGATACGGTGCCCCACGTCATGACGGGGTACAAATACCACCTCTTTGCCTTCCAGGGTACCGATGAGAAATTTTCCGGAAGGTCTGCCAAAGGGAGTATTAACCGCAATACTCCTGACGTGCTTAATGCCTTCTATTTTATATAACCCGCTTCCTCCGATAATCCCGATACGTCCCATACCCGGCTCCTTATTGCAGGTTAAAGTTTAAACTAAGGCTAGTTTTTCTTAGATAATTCCCCGGCGCGCTTCTTAGCTGCAACTGCTGCCTCTTCCCAGGAGCCGCCCTTATGCAAAACCTCCAAAGCAGCTTCGGTAGTCCCTCCTTTTGAGACAACCTGTTTTTTTAATTCTGCGGGGCTGCTCTTTGTTTTATTGAGCAGATTCAGGGAACTCTCAAATGTATTAACAGCCAGAAACGCCGCGTCTTCCCGTTCGAAACCAACCGCCTCTGCCGCCCTTTCCAGGCGCTTGATGAGATCATGCTTTGTATGCTCCGGAAAATTAAAAGGATTAATGGAACCTGCCTCAATAAAATCAAATATGTACGCAGGCCCGCTGCCTGAGATAGCCGTAGCTGCATCCATCATCTCTTCCTTTATTTCCTTGGTTACTCCCAAATAATAAAATAATTCCCTGGCAAAGGAAAGGTCGTTTTCATCGGCAAAAGTACCTTTTGAAAAACAGGTTACCGAATACCCTATCCGCGCTCCGATATTAGGCATCACCCTGATGACCCTGGCGTTAGGTATAACCCTCTCGATATATTTAGTATTTATGCCTGCCGCTATAGAAATCAGGAGCTTACGCTTGCCGGAATTCTTAATCTCTTTTAAGACCGGATCAAAATCCTGCGGCTTTACTGCCAGTACTATCGCTTCTGCCTGGGCTATTAATCCGGCGATACTATCCGCAAGCACTATACCTTGGAGTGAAACAGTCTTATTCCTGTCCTTATCAAAGACCGCCACCTTATAATTGGCTTTAAGCTTCTGGGCAATAGCCGAACCCATATTCCCGTAACCGATTATACCTATTATCACGCTGCTCATCTATCCCTCAAAAATAGCCCTGCCTATCCTGACCATATTGCTTCCCTCTTCAATCGCAACCTCAAAATCTTCGCTCATACCCATAGATAAGATCGATAACCTCTGACTTGGGGCCGATAGCCCGTTAATGTAATCAAAGATTTCTCTCAATGCCTTAAAATAAGACCTGGACTGCTGGGGATTATCCGCAAGCGGCGCAATAGTCATCAGGCCTTTAACCTTAAGATTCCTGAGCCCGGATGCATCCTTCACGAACGCAGGCGCATCTTGCGGCATTAAACCGTACTTGGTAGCTTCGGGCGATGTCTTTACTTCGATAAGGATATCCTGGACTTTATTTATCCTTGCTGCCTGTTTATTGATCTCTTCTGCCAGGCGCAGGCTATCCACGGAATGAATAAGGTCGAATATAGCTACCGCCTCCCTGACTTTATTAGTCTGAAGGTGTCCGACCATATGCCACCTGAGGCTGTCTTGCAGGGAAGAGAAAGTGCGCAGGGCATCATATTTAACCGCTGCCTCCTGGACCCTGTTTTCTGCGATATCGGTTATCCCCGAGGCTATCGCCTCTTTTACCTGGGCAACTGGCCTGTTTTTGCTTACCGCAACAACAGTTATCTCATCAGGGGCTTTTTTTATCTTAGAGCAAACCAGAGAAATACGTTTTTTTATATTTAAAATGTTTTCTTTGATCATGTTTATGGCTGAAATCGCATTCTCCAAGTTAAAAGTACTCCTGGTATATCTCTTTAAATTTGTGTATGGTCTTAATGAGGGGGTTGCGTGCGGTCTGCTGGCTGGATATAAACCAGGGCTGCTGTTCGTGCAACGCCTGAGCAATCAGGCCCAAGGAATTAATGTAGGTCAGGTATTTCTGTCCTGACATAGCCTCCTCCTTATTAACAAGAGAGGCTATATCGGGATTAACTATGCGGCCAAGCCTGACAGAAACTCCGAGGGTATTCTCCAGCGTTTCCAGGAAACCCTCAAGGAGCACCGTCCTGCCGGTAGTGACAAAGTCACCGGCCCTTTCGGGAGGGATTATCTTTTCCAGCGAATTTTTTATTTGCGCGCAGATTGATTTTGTCTTAACGGTCAATATCTCGGAAACCATCCTTTGTTTTATAGGTTTGTAGATATTATTTTTCTTTATTAGTATCTCCTTATCTTCTTTTATCTGACTGGAGTCTCCCACGCTTGCATACGACCTCTTCACCTCTTCCGCCAGATCCAGTGGTATATTCAACTCCTCGGAAAGCTGCTGGGTCAGGTCGTCTCCGCCGACGGGAATTATCTGGATTTCTTTAAGCAGGCCGTCGCTGAATACCAGGATCTCCGTTATGTCGCTGCCGATATCGCAAAGCACATGTATCCCCTCTCTTAATTCTTCTGAAAATACCACCCTGCTGGTAGCTATCCCCGAAAAGAAAAGGCCTTTGATGTCATAGCCCGCCTGGTTTACCGCACGGCTGAAACTCTGGATCAAAGACAATTTTCCGCAGATTAAATACAAATCCGCCTCCAGCCTGTGGCTGTAGAGACCGAGAGGATTGGCAATATTGTTTTTAGAATCTATGGAGTAGCTAAACGGTATGGAATGGATAATCTCTTCCTCCAGGTTTGAGCCCAGCACGCGCGCCTGCTCATTAGCCTTGAGGATATCCGACGGGGTGATAACCTTATTGCCTCTTTCGGCAAGGGGAACTATCGCGCGGCTATGCCTGGTAACGATGTCCTGGCCTGAAATATTGGCGTAGATAAACTTGATATTGATTCCTGACTTGGTTTTCAAATTCTTTAATGCCTGGCCTATCGAACCCACCAGGGCAATGGAGTCCACTATAACCCCCCTTTTTATCCCTTTAGAAGGCAGGCTCTCCAAGAATATATTGGCGATACGCCTGCCCTTAGTCTGGGCAACTACGGCCGAGATTTTGCTAGAACTCACGTCTATGGCACAGATATAATTAGTCAGCATCTTTTAGTTTTATTACCGGCTCCCTGAACCTCAGGTCGATATATTTCACGTTATCCAGGTTATCTTTTTCTGCGTTAATCAGGCTACCCAGGATCTCTATTTTAGACTTTACGTCTTCCTGGCTTATCTTAACCTCCAGGCCCCTGGCGATAAAAAAAGAAGCATTGTTAAGGCCTGGCACATCAATCTTTTTGATCTGGTAATCTTTTAATACGCGGTTGGACCGTGCCTCTTTTATGATGTTAACGGCCAGGCCTAACTCCCTGGAATCGGACTTAACGCCGAGCCTGGGAGAAAAAATCCTTCTTTCTAACCCGAAAATAAGCGGCAGTTGCTCATCCTGCGCCTGTTTAGGCATCTCGAATAAAACCAGGCCGTCATCCACGCAAAAATACCTGGAGAGCCTCACGTAAGCTATGGGCCTGCGTTCGGTCAAATCCGCAAATATACGGTCGGGAAAGACTTTCACCAGCCTGATACTTTTATAGGCCGGATACAAACCCGATAAATACAGCGATTCTTTCCTTAGGTCAACGCTGAATATGCTGCGTCCTTTTAGATACGAAAGATCGGCACGGACATCATCAGCGCAGATGATATATCCTATCTTGAAATAATGCAGCTGGGTTAAAGAGCGTCCCAAAAACAACACCAGCGCAAATAACAGCGCTATGATTAATACTGACAGAGCCGGCTTAACGGGAGAAAATGACCTGCGTCCTTTCATATGCCAATTGAATTAGTCTCACGCATAATTGCGCAAAATCAATCCCCGCCACTCTGGCTGCCTTAGGCAAGAGGCTGGTCGGAGTAAGGCCGGGAATAGAATTAAGCTCTAGCACAAAGGGATTGGCCTCTTTATCCAGCAGGATATCCACCCGGGAGCAGCCAAAACACCCCAGAAGCCGGTGCGCCTTAAGAGCCGCGTTCTGGACAATCTTGGCGGTCTCTTTATCAAGTTCAGCCGGCACTATATAATCGGTCATCCCGGACTGATATTTAGCCTCATAATCAAAGAACCTTTTCTTAGGGATAATTTCTACCACCGGCAAGGCCTCATCATCCAGTATCCCTACGGTCAACTCTCTGGCGCTGATATATTTTTCTAAAAGTACCCTATCGTCAAAAGTAAAGGCCAGTTCCACCGCCTCATTCACTGCCTCGGGTTTATCGACAATGGAGAGACCGATGCTTGAGCCGTTGGCGCAAGGCTTAACTACCACGGGCAAACCAAGGCTATTGCCATACCGCCAATCTTTTTTTAAGGAACCTTTCTCCAGTACTTCGTACTCCGGCACAGTTAAGCCTCCCCCCTGGAATACCTTGCGCGAGGCAATCTTATCCATAGCCAGCCTGCTTGCTGAGGCACCCGAGCTTGTATAGGGGATCTTAAGGAGATCCATTATCTCCTGTATACGGCCATCCTCTCCATAATAGCCGTGTAACGCCAGGAACGCACAACCAAGTTTAGCCAAGCGCAACAAATCTATATTATCCTGTTCTCTATCTGTCTTTATATCTACCGCAACGACATCGAGGCCAAGATTTTTCAGGGCCTCGTATACCGCATGCCCTGATTTAAGAGAGATCTCCCGTTCAGAGGAAGGCCCTCCCATCAGAACTCCGATCCTACCCAGGCTCAGCCCTGCCATATCATTATCTCCGGTTCCAATTCTATTCCAAACTTTGCTTTTACTTTTTTCCTGATAAATGCCATCAATTTAAGGATATCCCCTGCCTTTGCCTTACCGGCGTTAAAGATGAAGTTGGCATGTGCCTTGGAAATACAGGCATCTCCGATTCTTTCGCCCTTGAGGCCGCAAAGATCTATCAATCTGCCGGCGGAATCATTTGCGGGATTCTTAAACACGCATCCTGCGCTGCGCCAACAGGCTTCCTGCGTGGAGCTACGATAACCAATATAACGCTTGATCCTTTCCTCTATCTGCCTCTTGCTTTCCCTGATTAGCCTGAAGCGACTGCTCAAAATGATGTATTGCCTCAGGCTGCTTTTGCGATAGCCAAAACTTATCTGCTTTCTTTGCAGGGTTTTTACGTTTCCCCTCCTATCCATCACCGTCACGTCTTTTACCAGGTCAGCGATACTGCGGGTTTTTCCTCCCTGAGCGGATGATTTCTCCGATACTCCGGCATTCATCACCAACGCACCGCCCACAGTGCCGGGAATCCCGGACAGAAACTCCGTTCCCGAAAGACCTTTTTGGCAGGAGAAGCGAATGAGACTGCTTAATAAAACACCGCTGCCAGCCTCTACTATAGCGTCCCGGCAGAGGACTTTCTTAAAACAAGGGTAATCCAGGGATATAACTACCCGCCTGACCCCTTTATCCAGAACCAGAAGATTACTGCCCGAGCCTATCAATAGGAAGGGCATTTTACCTCTTTTTAACAAATTAAGCAATAGTTTTAAATCCGGCCTGTCTTTGGGCTGGATGAAAAAATCAGCAGCTCCACCTACCCCAAAAGTAGTATGTTTTTCCAGCGGCTCGTTTAATTTAACCTTGCCCTTTAAGGGCTTCCACCATTTCATCGCAAATCTTTATGATATCCCCTGCTCCCAAAGTAAGCACGAGGTCACCCGGCCTTATTGAATCCAAGAGATGCGCCTTGACCTGGGCCTTGGGCATAAAAACTACCTTCTTTTTTGGGTTATATGTTTTGATCTTTTCACACAGAAACTCCGAGTTTATCCCTTCTATGGGTAATTCGCTGGCAGGGTATATCTCAGTAACAATAAGATAATCTGCCAGGTCAAAACTCTTGATAAACTCCTCTAAAAGCAACTTGGTGCGGCTATAACGGTGCGGCTGGAATACAACAATAAGCCTGCTAAACTTGAGGTTCCCGATTGCTGCCAAGGTCGCTTTTATTTCTGTGGGGTGATGCGCGTAATCATCAATTAGAAGATATTTTTCATTCTTAAACCTGGTCTCCAGGCGCCGCTTCGCGCCCTTATATCCGGAAAGCGTATTTTTTATACAGCCGAGGTCTATACCCAGCTTAAGACCCAAGGCAATCACTGCAAGTGAATTAGAGATATTGTGCAGTCCGCCCAGGGATAGCTGAAATCTATCTACCATTTTCCCGTTATAAAAACAGTCAAACTCCGAAGAGAGCCCTTTTATCTCTATGTTGCGCGGGTAGATATGAGAGCCTTCCTGCAGGCCAAAAAGCAGGTATTCTTTTTTATAATCCTTTATTATATCCTTAAGGACAGCATCGTCATTGCAGACAAATACGCAGCCTCCGGGCCGGGTCTTGCGCAAAAATTCCTTAAAGGCTAGAACCACGTTCTGGAAATCATTGTAATAATCCATATGTTCATAATCTACATTAGTGATTATGGAATACTTGGGCCGATAATACAGGAAAGAGCCGTCGGATTCATCTGCCTCAGCCACAAAGAACCGGCCTTCGCCCAGGCAGGCATTAGTATTTATATTCTTTAGGATTCCGCCTACCGCAAGGGTAGGCTTAAGCCCTGCCTCCAACAGAAGGCAAGAGACCAGAGATGCGGTGGTAGTCTTGCCGTGACTGCCGGTAACGGTAATAACCTCCTCATCCTGCATAAGAGCGGCCAGTGCCTGCGCCCTCTTTATTACGGGGATGCGCAGCTTTTTCGCTTCCTTGAATTCAGGATTATTCTCCTTGATCGCGGAGGAATAAACCACCACTTCTGCGCCCGCAATATTGCCCGCGGCATGGCCTATAAAAACCTTGGCCCCTGATTTAGATAATTCCCTTGTAATAGCGCTCTCTTTCGCGTCTGAACCGCTTACCGTCATGCCGCGGCTCAAAAGCAGCTGCGCAATACCGCTCATCCCTATTCCGCCGATACCGATAAAATGGTAGTGTTTATTCAATCTATACCTCTGTGCCCTGACCCTGGCCCGAGTGACAAGACAGCCTGCGCAAGAGAATGCTTAGACTCCCCTGCGGAAAAATCAGCGTAAAAAGAACTCATCGCGCGAATCTCGCCGGGATTATCCAGAAACCCCTGCAGGGTATCTTTTAATCTATCCGTACCTAAGGCATCATCGTTTATTATACGGGCTACCCCCCTCTTCGCTAAAACCCTGGCATTGGCCAATTGATGCCTGTAGGCATAAGGATAGGGGATTATTATTGCCGCAAGGTGAAAATAGATTATCTCGGCAATCGTGGTTGCCCCGCCCCTGGAGACAATAAGGTCGCAGCAGCTGTAGGCATACTGCATCTGATCCAGAAATCCTAGGCATCTGGCGCTCGCCCCAAGAGAGGCATATCTCTTTTGTGTTTCCGAAAGGTCTCTGTCTCCGGTAATGTGAACCACCTGGAACCGGGACTTATCCGTAAGCCCGGATATCGCCTTCAGGAATCCAAGGTTCACGCTCTGGCTCCCCTGGCTCCCCCCGCTAACCAGTATTGTAAACTTACCGCGCTCCAGCGCAAAGAAGTCCAAGGCTTTAATTTTATCTATTTCTACCAGGCCCCTGCGTAGCGGATTACCGGTGAATACTATTCGTTCTGAAGGAACCTTAAAATACCCCCTGCTTTCGGGGAAAGATACGGCAATCCTGTCGCTTAATCCCGCCAGGAAGCTGTTTGCCCTGCCGGCAATGACATTCTGCTCATGGATCAATACCTTTATCCCCAGGACCCTGGCAAAAACGAGCAAGGGAACAGAAGTGATACTGCCGAAGCCAACCGCGATATGGGGACGGAATCTCAGTAATATATATGCGCTCTCCAGCGTTCCTTTGAAGAATCCGATGAGCTTAACAAGATTCTTAAGTCCCGGGCTTAGGCCTATGGAAGAAATAGAAATATAGGCGGTTTTATGCCCCTGGTTACAAGCGGATTTGAGGATATTTTTTCTGGGTAAGACTAAAAGCGTCTCTATGCCTTTGTTTTCTCCAAGCGTATCCAGAAAAGCCAGGGCAGGAAATATATGGCCTCCGCTTGAGCCGGTAACAACCAGGACCTTTAGCATAGGGCTCACGGATATTCTCCTGTGCGCGCGATATTCATCAGTATGCCTACGCTAATCATATCAAAGATAAAGGAGGAACCGCCGTAGCTTATAAACGGCAGGGGCAGCCCTTTGGTAGGCAGGAGGCCGCAAGAGACTCCGATATTTATCGTTGCCTTAAGCGAAATCATTAAAATTAATCCCAGGGCCAGGAAATAACCGAACCGGTCAGAGGAATTCTTGATAATCTTAAGCCCATTATAAATAAATAAGATAAACAATGATACTACCGCCAGCGTACCCAAAAGCCCAAGCTCTTCTCCTATTATGGAAAAGATAAAATCGGTATGCGCTGCCGGCAGATAGAATAATTTCTGCCTGGACTGCCCCAGCCCTACTCCGAATATTCCTCCTGAGCCAAGCGCAAGTTGCGACTGTATAATCTGAAAACCGCTCCCCTTAGGATCAAGCCAGGGATTAATAAACGCGAGGATTCGCATCCTCCTGTAGGGTACGCTGAATATCAATAAATAAAGCGCTGGCAGGCTGGAGAGCAGTAACGATAAAAGATAACGCAGCCTCACCCCGGCAACAAAAAGCATCACAAAGACCACCGCTGCGATGGAGACGGTCGTACCCAGATCAGGCTGCACCAGGATTAAGAGCAGCACCGAACCCATGATAACGATAGGGGGAAGAAATCCGCGCAGAAAGCTACCCAGGAGGCTCCCTTTACGCGCAATAAAATCAGCTACATATACAATCATTGCGAGGCTCGCCAGTTCCGAAGGCTGAAAACTGATAAACTTAAACCTGAACCACCTGCGTGCCCCGGAGACCTCCCTGCCTATGCCGGGGATCAAGACCATGACCAATAGTATGAATGAAATTAAAAGCAGGGGCTTTGAATAAACCCTTAACTTCCTGTAATCAAAGGCCATAACCAGAAAGGTCAGTAAAAAACCGATGACGAGAAAAGAAAGGTGCCTTTTGAGGAAAAAAGCGCTGTCTTTGTATCTCTCCCAGGCATATATGCTGGATGCGCTATAGATCATCACTATGCCTATACATATCAGTATTACCGTAGTAATAAATATATTTATGCGGATATCGCGTATCATCTGGAAGTTTCCCGTTTGGCTAAATCCTGCACTACTTTCTTGAAAACCCTGCCCCTCTCTTCATAATCCGTAAACATGTCATAACTGGAGCACATCGGAGAAAGCAGCACGCAATCGCCGGCAGAGGCCTTGCTAAAAGCCTTATCTACCGCCTCCTGCAGGGAGTCTGCCTCATCAATAGGCAGGCTCCCGCAAAAGCTATCCGCGATAATCTTTTTTGCCTCTCCTATCAGAATAACCTCTTTAACTTTCTGACGGGCTGCGCCCAACACCACTTTGTAATCAATCCCTTTATGCCTGCCTCCGGCAATTAATATTATCGGCCTGCGTATATTCTCCAGGGCCCAGATCACGGAATCCGCGGTAGTAGCCTTGGAGTCATTGATAAACTTTATATCGTTGACCTGGGCCACTTCTTCAAGGCGATGTTCGATACCCTTAAAATCGCTAAATACCCGCATACATAAATCTTTATCTACTCCCAAGATCGAACCCACTGCCAACACCGCAGCCTGATTAGGGTTAAGCTCATCCGTGCGGGAAAAATAAACCACCCTTGCCCTCGCCTCTCTGGCCAATTCAATCAGGACCTTTCCCTGCGCACCAAGCACCAGATAATCAGACTCCTTTTGATTTATAAAGATACGTTTCTTAGCAGCGATATACTCCTGCATGCCAGGGTATCTATCCAGGTGATTCTGGGTCAAGTTCAGTATAACCGAAATCTTGGGCCTGAACTTATCTATTCTCTCCAGCTGAAAAGAGCTTACCTCAAGAGAAACAAAATCATTCTTTTTTATCCTGTGCAATTCGGAACAAAAGGGGTTGCCGATATTACCGCAGACAACAGCCTTTTCTCCTTTGGCTTCCAGGATCTTGCCGATTAAAGTAGTGACGGTAGTCTTGCCGTTAGAACCAGTCACTGCAATGATGGTGGCCGGACAAAGGATGGAGGCAACCTCTATCTCGCTGATAATGGGGATATGAAGCTGTCCTGCTAATAAGACGGGCTCGCTTTCGTTACTTACTCCGGGAGAAATTACTATCAGGTCCCGGCCCTTAATGAAATCAGGCGAATGCCTTCCTAACTCTACCGCTATTTCACTTGATTTTAATCTTTTTGCATTCCCGGCCGTTATCTCGCTATGCTGGCTATCTGTTACGCTCACCCGGGCGCCCAGCTCGTAAAGCAGGTTAGCGCAAGCCAGCCCGGAGCGGGCCAGGCCCACTACTGTTATCGACTTACCTTTGAAATATTCTATATTTTTCATGGGAAATATTTATCCTTACCTTATCTTTAAGGTAACTAAGGTAAAGAGTGCCAGGAGGCTTGCGATAATCCAGAAGCGTACGATAACCTTACTCTCCGGCCAGCCCATAAACTGAAAGTGGTGATGCAGGGGCGCAATCTTAAATATGCGCTTGCCGGTCAGTTTAAAAGAACCTACCTGCAGGATTACGGAAAGCGCCTCCAGGACAAATATGCCTCCCACAATAACCAGCAATAATTCCTTTTTTATCAATATTGCGACTATCCCCAGCGCGCCGCCCAGGGACAGAGAACCCACATCGCCCATAAACACTGCCGCCGGATAACAATTAAACCACAGGAATCCCAGTCCGGCACCCATAATACTTGCGCAGAACACAGTAAGCTCCCCGCTCCCCTCGATGTAAGGTATTAAAAGGTAGCGGCTGAATCTGGTATTCCCTGTCACATAACTTAACACGCTAAAGGCTACCGCAGCCATAATGACATTGCCTATGGCCAAGCCATCCAGGCCGTCGGTAAGGTTAACTGCGTTCGAAGAGCCGGCTATAATCATAATGACAAAAAGGATATAAAACGCCCCCAGCTCCAGGGAGAAGTCTTTGAGGAATGGGATATCCAGTTTTGTACTGTGCTCGGGGGTCAAGAAAAGAGCGCTGCCCAGCAATAACCCTAAGATTATCTGGCTGGTGAATTTCGCAGCTACGGTGAGGCCCTTTGATTTTTTCCTGGTCAGCTTCAGGTAATCGTCGCTAAACCCGGTAATGCCAAGCCAGAGGGTTCCGAATGAAACCATAAGTATGTAGCGGTTAAATATATCTGCCCAGAGGGCGGTAGAGAAGAGTACCGCCAGCAGCACAAAGATGCCGCCCATAGTGGGGGTATCCTGTTTCTTGCTTTGTAACTCATATAGTTTTGCGCTCTCCTCCTTGCGTATATTTTCTCCGATCTTAAAACGCCTGAGCAGATTGATTATCGCCGGCCCGAAGATAAGACTAAGCAAAAAGGCAGTCAGCGCTGCCAGGGCCGCCCGGAAGGTAATATAGCGGAAGACATTTAAGACGGAGAACTTTGCGTGTAAAGAATAGAATAAATAGTATAGCATCTACTTAGAGATTGAGACTAAAAATTAAAGACCTCTTCCATCTTCATCAGGCGTGAACCCTTAACCAGGATAATGTCGTCTTTGCCTGTGGATAATTCGTTCAATAAAACGCTGCGTGCGCCAGCGCAAGATTTGCAGACAAATATACTCGAGCCGGGAAGCCCTGCCGCCTGGGCTGCCCGGGCAGCTAATCCGGATAAAGCGCCTACGGCAATAAGTACGTCGCAAACCTCTGCTGCCTGACGGCCGAGTTGAGCGTGGAATTCCTCCTTATCCGGGCCGAGTTCCAGCATATCTGCCATGACTAAAATCTTTCTGCCTTTAACTCTAAATCCCCTCAGGGTCTCTAAAGCGCCGGCAAAAGAAGAAGGATTGGCATTATAGGTATCGTCAAGAAAACGCAGGTTCTTCGACTGTATCAGTTTAAGCCTACCCCGCGGGAATTCAAAGGCGGATAGCCTGGAAGAGATATCCTTATATCCCATGCCAAAGATACGGCCCAACGCTACGGCAGCCAGGGCATTATATATATTATAACACCCTGCTGTTTTTAATGTAAAACTATATTTTGCGTTAACCAGAAACTCCGTTACGCCTAATCCTGATTTGACTTCGTTGGCAAAAAAATCGCTCTCCTCTTTCATGCCGAAGCCCAGGGTAAAGTTTTTATGCCTGGTACTACGCAGTTCTCTTTTTAGAAAATGATCGTCCGCATTCAACACTGCCAGATACGGTCCCTCGAGCTTTCTTATAAGCGTGCGCTTCTCCTTAAAAACGCCTTCCAGGTTACGGAAATACTCCAGGTGCGCCGCGCCTATAGCGGTAATTACCCCTATATTAGGCCGGCATATGTCAGCCAGATACCCCACTTCTCCAAAGTGATTTGTGCCTATCTCCAGCACCGCGAATTTATAACTCCCATCCAGGCCAAGCAAAGTCATGGGCACTCCGATGTGATTGTTCTTGGTCCCTTCATTCTTAAGGACTTTATAATTCTTTGCTAAGACCCAGGCAATCATCTCCTTGGTGGTGGTCTTTCCGTTTGAGCCTGTGACTGCGATAACCGGTATATCGTATTTTTGACGCTGGAACCTCGCGAGATCTCCGAGAGAACGCAGCGTATCTTTGACTTCTACGCAGGCCGCATGAGCTGGCAGGGGCTTCTTTACCCGGGATTCTTTTATGATACAGCTTGCTCCTTTTTTCACCGCCTGCTTTATGAAATTATGTCCGTCAAAATTATCCCCTTTGATAGCAACAAAGGCCTCCCCCGGCTTAATGGTCCTGGTATCTATAGAAATACCCTTAATGCGTAAACCCAGCTCCCCGCGGATAAGCTTACCAGCGGTAGCTTGTATTATCTGGCTGACTTCAAACATTCTCTTACAACCTCTCGGTCATCGAAATGGATCTTCCCGGTTTTTAATACCTGATAATCTTCGTGGCCTTTGCCTGCGACCAGCACTATGTCGCCTTTCCTGGCTTGCGCTAGAGACTTCTGTATAGCTTCTTTACGGTCCGGGATAATACAGTAATTATCACCCCTTACTCCCCTGACTATATCTTCTATTATTGCCAATGGCTCCTCAGAGCGGGGGTTATCGCTGGTAATTACCGCATAATCTGCCAGCTCGGAGACTACCCTTCCCATCTTCGGCCTTTTTGTTTTATCCCTTTCTCCTCCGCACCCGAATACTACAATAATCTTTCCGCAGGACAATTCTCTTAAGGTCTCAATTACGTTTTTCAGCGCGTCTTCAGTATGCGCATAATCCACAAATACCGTAAAGCCCAAAGAGGTACCTATCCTTTCGAGCCTGCCGGGGACAAAAGAGAAATTCTCAACGGCAGACTTTACCGCCCCCTGGTCTATCCCTTCGCTTATTGCCCAGGATACCGCGGCCAGTATATTGTATATATTGTGGCGGCCGATGAGCCCAGAGCGATAATCTACCCTGCGGCCTCCGGCATTTAAAACAAATTCCGTATGCGAGATATCGAATTTTATGCCACTGGCCGTAAGATCCGCCTTGGTATCAATACTATAGGTGATTATTTTTGCCTCAGTCAGTTTTATAAGACCCCTGCCGTATTCATCGTCGTTATTGATAACCGCGCATGCGTCTTTGCCCAGAGAGCTGAAAAGCCTGCACTTCGCCTGAAAGTAATTGTCCAGCGTCAGATGATAATCCAGGTGGTCCTGCGTGAAATTAGTGAAAATGCCTGATTTAAATCTTATCCCCAAGGTCCTTTGCTGGTCTAAGGCATGTGAAGATACCTCCATCGCGACATGGGTAACTCCCGCTTCGCGCATCCTGAAAAGCAGTGATTGCAGCTCCAGCGGCCCCGGCGTAGTATTCAACGAAGGAAGCAGGAGGTCTTTAAAGCGGTAATTCACCGTACCTATCACCGCTGGGGTTAATCCTGCTTCTTTTACTATCGCCTCGATAAGATAGGATACCGTAGTCTTGCCGTTAGTGCCGGTTATGCCGATTATATTTAATTTAGAAGAAGGATCTGCGTAGAAATCACGGGCTAGGCTTGCTAGCGCCTTACGGGTATCTTTGACTTTAATAAACCCTGCCTGCCTGGCGCGGTCTTGTATCAAAACATTCAAAGAGGGATCATTTATGTCATCCTGAAATACTACTGCCCTTGCCCCCTTTTCTATCGCCTGCGCTATAAAGCTGTTGCCGTCGGCATTGGTGCCTTTTACTGCTACGAAAATAAAGTCAGCCGAGACGCTTTTTGAATTACAGCTTATCCCCTGAACTTGGAAATCACGAAGTCCCCCGCAAAAAGAATAATCTTCTAACGACTCAATTATTTTTTTTAATCTCATCTGAACCTGATAGCCTGGCACTTAACGGCTGTATTGCCTGAAGATACCTGAGGGTGTCGCTGGCCACATTCTTAAATACCGGAGCAGCTACTACCCCACCGTAATAATATGGATGGGGCTCATCAACGCATACTGCAATCGCGATAACCGGGTCCTGGGCAGGCGCAAAGCCTATAAATGTAGCGACAAATTTATTATGCGAATAGGCGCCATTCGGTTCCAGTTTTTGCGCGGTCCCGGTTTTACCTGCGGCGCTAAAACCCGTAACCTGCGCAAGTTTTCCCGTGCCGTTCTCCACTACCCCTGTCAGCACTTTCCTGGCCCGGGCAGCGGTATCCGCAGAGATAGAATTACGGATAAGCAGGGGCGGGAAGCTCTTAATCGTCTGTTCGTATTTATCCCTTACTTCTTTAACCACATAAGGCCTCATTAAATCTCCGCCGTTAGCAATCGCCGATATGGCGCTGGCTAACTGCAATGTGGTCACTCCCACCTCCTGGCCTATCGGGATAGCGGCAATGGATATCTTCGACCAAAAGCGCGGCTCCTTGACAATCCCGACAGCTTCCCCGGGCAGGTCTATACCCAGCTTATTGCCGAATCCTAAAAGTTTCATATACTTGTATATCACATTCTCTCCTAATATCTGCGCTACCTTGGTAGTGCCGATATTGCTTGATTGCTCAATGACCTCCCTGAAGGTAAGCCAGCCGTGAGCACGATGGTCATGCAACACATGGCTGGCTACGCGGTATGCCCCGTTTTCACAGAAGAACCTGTCTTCTTCGGATACCCTCTTCTCCTGGAATGCGGCAGAAAGAGTAACAATCTTAAATACGGACCCCGGCTCAAACAAATCGCAGACAGCGTGATTACGCAGCTGGTTGACAGAGAGATTAATGCGTTCGTTTAAATCATAGGTCGGCCTATTGGCTAGCGCCAGGATTGCTCCGGTATTAGGGTCCATAACCACTATGCTGGCAGAATTAGCGTGGTATTTTTTATACGCCTTGTCCAGTTCTCTCTCCGCAATATACTGTATTACCT
>CAZKQC010000016.1:2751-16448 GCA_964554825.1 uncultured Planctomycetales bacterium | reverse complement strand
GGTTTATTATTGAGAACTACGCTTTCTCAAAGCCCTTCGCGAACTTCTTCCCCGGCATTGCCGGTAAATACGGTATACCGATGTGGGTCTTCTATGTCAACCGGGGACAGGGTATTATCAGCGCCGGCACAAAAGATAAAGACCACGCAATCCTGGAGTTCTTCCCCGCAAATAAGGCCTGGCAGCTTGCGTCTTTACGAGGATTCCGCACCTTTATCAAGCTCTCGGGCGCCAGAAAGACCGACTTCTATGAACCCTTCCATAACGGCTTAGCGAACTTAGGGTACAACATCACCAACCAGATGTGTATCACTTCGCATGACCTGCGCCTGAAAGAGACCAATGCCTCTTTGGGCCTGGAGACAACAGTAGAGTATTTTACCATACCCAACGACTCTTATGCAGCCCTTGCGCGCATTCTAACCATAAAAAACCTGGGAAAAAACGCGAAAGAAATCCAGCTTCTTGACGGCCTGCCTCAGATAATCCCCTTTGGCACGGCCAACCTTTTTTTGAAGAAACTCTGCCGCACCATAGAGGCCTGGATGAATATCAAAAACCTGGATAAGAATGTGCCTTTTTACAAGCTGGACGTAGACCCTACTGACAGGCCTGAGGTAATACATATAAAGGAAGGGAATTTCTACCTGGCTTTCCAATCCGACAAAGAAAAGGCTAAGATAATAAAACCGCTGGTTGACCCCTCCTCCATATTCGGTTCAGTCAGCGATTTCTCCTTCCCGAGCGAGTTCTTGGCTGTAAAGAATTTTACTTACCCTGAATCGGAGATAATCCAGAGCAAAACCCCCTGCGCCTTTTCGCTTATCAAGAAGGAATTACCCGCAGGCAGCGAAATAAGGCTTTACTCCCTGCTTGGGCATATGAGAAGCCTCCAGATGCTGAATGCCTCGATACCGCGGATTGCCAGCAGGAGCTATCTCTCAAAAAAAAGGGAAGAAAACAAAAAGATTATCGAGGAGCTACAGAAAGATATGCGCACAGAAAGCAGCTCTGCCGAATTCAATCTCTACGCCAAACAGACATACCTGGATAATATCATGCGGGGAGGATACCCCATTATTTTTAAATCAGACCACACGCCTTGCGCCTTCTATCTCTACTCCCGCAAGCACGGAGACCTGGAAAGGGACTATAATAAATTCCACCTGCAGCCCACCTATTTTTCCCAGGGCAACGGCAACTACCGCGATATAAACCAGAACCGCAGGTGCGAAAACTGGTTTACCCCTGAAATTAACGACGCTAACCTCATCTATTTCTTTAACCTGCTGCAGACTGACGGTTTCAACCCGCTGGTAGTCAAAGGCATCAGCTTCAGGCTTAAAGACGCGGGAGAATTTAAAAACCTGCTTAACAGCCTGGTTTCCCAAAAGGATAGCGTTACCCTCATCTCCTGCCTCGCCAGGCCATTTAGCCCCGGAGAGGTAATCTTCTTTATCGAAGGAAATGAGATAAAATTAAACGTCTCTTACGACGAATTCCTCAACCTCCTGCTCTCTCACTCCGTAAAAATACAGGAGGCTGAACACGCAGAAGGCTTCTGGACCGACCACTGGACGTATAATCTTGACCTTCTGGAAAGCTACCTGGCTATCTATCCGGAGAATCTAAAAAGCATTCTCTTCCAGAAAAAGGCCTTCACCTTCTACGATAACACCGAAATAGTTAAACCCAGGGATGAGAAATACCTCCTGCTTGACGGAAAGGTAAAGCAACTGCATTCCGTATGCCCTGATAACGCAAAAAGAGAGCTGATAAAGAAAAGGGCCTCCGAGCCCCACCTGGTAAGGACAGATTACGGCAAAGGAGAGATCTATCAGACTACGCTCATCAATAAATTAACCTGCCTGCTGGTAAACAAATTAGCCTCCCTGGATCCTGCCGGTTGCGGAATTGAGATGGAGGCCAATAAACCGAACTGGTATGATGCCTTAAACGGCCTGCCCGGGCTATTCGGCTCTTCTCTCTGCGAAACCTTCGAATTAAAGAGGCTCTTGTTATTGATGCGCTCGTACCTGGAAGGCGCGGGAATAGAAAAAGTGTCGATCAGCGAAGAGGTGCATGGTTTTCTCCTTGGCCTGGATTCGCTTATCAGGGAATGCCTGGATGACCTGGCGGGGAAAAACTACCTTTATTGGAATAAAAGCTACCGGTTAAAAGAAGAATACCGCAATAAAACCAAGCTCGGATTAAGCGGCAGGGAGCTTGAGATTTCCAGCGTTGATATGGTCTCCCTGTTAAATAACGCCCTGATAAAAATAGACGCCGGCATTGCTAAAGCTAAAGATAAAAAGAAAGAGATTTATTATTCTTATTTTATCAATGAAGTGGCGGAATACGAAGCACTTAAAGAGCCCTTTGTCAGGCCTACCAGGTTCATACAAAAAAGGCTGCCGCTTTTCCTGGAGGGGCAGATGCATGCCCTTCGCCTGGCTGATAATACGGATAAGGCTAAAGAAATATACCGGGCGACTAAAACAGCACGCTCTTTGATAAGAAACTCAAGATGTATAAGGTAACGGAATCCCTGAAGTCTATGCCGCAAGAGATAGGCAGGTGCCGGGTATTCACTCCGGGGTGGCTGGAGCACGAGTCCATATGGCTGCACATGGAATACAAGTATTTGTTAGAAACTTTGAATAAGAAACTCTACGCCCAATTCTTCCAAGATTTTAAGAATATACTCATCCCCTTCCAGGACCCGCAAAGATACGGCCGCAGCGTCTTAGAAAATTCATCCTTCCTGGTAAGCAGCGCATTTCCGGATAAGAAGCTGCACGGGAACGGTTTTGTAGCACGGCTCTCCGGCTCAACAGCGGAGTTTCTGCAGATATGGCTTATCATGAATCTAGGAGAGGTGCCTTTCCTGCTTGATGCAAAGAATGAGCTTAACCTGCAGTTTAGGCCTATCCTGGCTGGCTGGCTTTTTACCAAGGAGGAGTGCACTTACAGCTTCAATTTCCTGCGCAAAATAAGCGTAACCTACCATAACCCCAAGAGAAAAGATACCTTTGGTAAATCGGCTGCCAGAATAAATAAAATCCTATTTAATGACGCCTCAGGAAAGAATGTCCAGATAATCTCAGACACCGTCCCTTCCCCCTACGCTCTCCAGATCCGCAGCGGCCAGATCAACAAGATAGACATCTACCTTAAATAACCCCCCTCTTCTCATTTGCGCAATGTGTAAATCTATCAATTGTGAGCTTGAAATTTTGTAAAATTGTGTTATACTTCTATTGACAATTAGGAACACCTTTGTAAAAGGCAAACTAGCAGTAATGCTGGGGCGCAAAGCGACAGTGCTTGGCACAGAGGTGCCAAGTAGGCTGCGTTGCCAAAGAGGCTTAGGGACCCTAAAGCACTCTTTAGGGTTTTTTGTTGACTTTAGCTATCCTTAAGCCTACTTAAGCCCTGGCCATATAACCGGGGTTTTTTATTGGAGATAAGATGACTATTCAGCGTGTAGTGACATTTTTAAACCGGGATGAGGTGGATTTCCTGGATAAGCTTGGCAAAGACGCACTCTTCTCTACGGGGTTAAAGGTCTCCCGCGCCAAGCTTATCTCCTGGATGATAGATTTTGCCAAGAAGCTGAACTTGAACGGGGAAAACATAAAATCCGAAGGTGATTTTGAAAACAGGATAGTTAATCTTTTAAAACAAAACGAAAATAGTCCCCACCTGCCACGGTAGGTAAGATTTCCCGCCGCCAAAGCGGCGGGAACGATACCTTGCGGGGATGTTAACGGAGGTGTGCCTTGAAGAAGAAAGTATTGAAATCAGCGGTCTCCCTAATCCTGCGCCTCTCTGCGGTATTGACTATATTCTTAACGCTCTCAAACCTGGATTTAGCCCTGGCGGAATCGATCACTCTAAGCGTTTCCTGCACCATACCGGCAATTGCGGGAATAAACGCTCCTATGATTGAGCAGGAATCCACAAGGCTAGCTACGGATGAAAAGAACACTGTCAACGGACAAATTAATGCTGCTCAAGACCAAATGCAGGAACGCTCTCCTTCAATGCTGCAGGCAGAAAAAGAAGACCAGCTACAACAAGGCGCTAAAAGCATGCCAATTCTTATCAAAACCCTTTATAGCCGCTAGTATTATTCGCTAATTCTCTTCAGTGGGATATGATGGACAAAGGAGACGCCCTCAAAAAGGGTGAGTTCCTTTGTCAGGGAGGTTTGTGGCAGGTAATAGACCGGGATGCTCTCCAGGTCTAAGGTAATGGTATGTTCGCCTACTGAAGCGTGCAGAAAAGAATATCTACCCTTATCATCGGTGGTCGCCTGACTTCCGTCTTCAAGACTTAAAACTACCCCTGAAACACCCTTATCGTTAAGGTCGTATTTTCCATCTTCATTAACGTCTTCGAAGACAAGCCCGCTTATCTCAGAACGTGAGATTATGCCAAAGTCCGCCGATACGGTGCGGTTATGGGCTATGGAAATTTCCTGAGATATGGGGACCGTAACCACAAAACCGGCAGGCAGTGTCGAGGCATCCAGGGTAACATAGGCCTTACGGCCCTTTGCTTTCTTAAATTTATAATAACCAAATATATCCGTAATCTGAAACTTATCTTTCCCCAGGTAAATCTTCACACCCTCTACCGGAGCCTCATCACGCTGCCTGAGGCCGTCAGAATTTAGGTCCTTAAAGATATATCCTTCTATATTGCCTGCGGATTCCCAGGCCACCCCGGTATCCCAGAGATAGCGCATCCCGGCATTAAAATTAACATCAATGCGCGGGGTCACGCCTATATTATCCGCCCAGGAATTACGCACGCTGCAGGAACCATAGATCTCCTTATCAGGAGTCGGCCTGTAGGATATTTGCGAGTAGCCTTCCAGATAATCTTCCCCGGAGAGAAAACTCAACGCAGAGCCGGCATCCTCTTCATCGTGCCAGGTCAGGCGGAAATTGCCGTGGAGCGGCGTATTCCAGAATTGCCCTGACCAATCCAAACCTGTATCGTAAACGTTAGGCGTAGCCTTGGCTCCGGTATAAGTTGCCTTAAGCCAGTTCATTTCGCGGCTTAGATAATAACGCAAATCTCCAATAAGGCTAAAATTTAAAGACGCATAAGCCTTATCGTTAATATAGGACGCGCTTGGCGAGCCATAGCTTTTATTATCCTGCCGATTGTAGCTTACATAGGTATTGATTTCTCTGAAGAAATTAAACTTCTTGCTAAGGCCCAGGATATCCGTCTGATAACGCGACTGTGAAATACTACCCAATCTATTTTGCAGGTTATAGCTGAAGCTTAACGTAGCAGAAGGGTCTAGCTGATAGGCAGTCCCCCAGTTAAATGACTCGTTAAGGCGGTTAGGATTATCTTCGGCAGGAAAAGCCCTGTCCAGATATACATCTAACATAGCATTGGTACTTAAATTCTCCGTAAGCCGATAGTTCAAATTAAGCGAATTACCCAACTCGCCGGAGCGCGAGCCTAGGCCGCTGATAGTATAAAAATTCTTGTCAATATTCCTGAATTCCGAAGAAAGGCTTAAGTTTGGGTGGGTATAACGCGTCCCTACCGTATACGCAACCCGCTCATTATCAAAGGCCAGGTCATAGTTAAGCCCCCATCTTTCGAAGTTCCACCTGCTTGAGGTATCATATACCTGCTTGGGCAGATTAATATCGCGCTCTCTGCCCCAGCCATGCGCTACTGAGGCGCTGTAGGTCTGCGTCTTGGTCGGTGAATAGGCAGCGTTAAAACCATTCAAGAAAGAATTCCTTATTTTAGACAAGCCGGGAGAAAGATTGCCGTATTTTCCGCCGCCTTCCCTGCCCCAAAAAGCGGTATATTTTATTTTTTCATTAAAGGCCGGAGAGGCCAGCATCCCGCCGCGTAACCCCCCTCCGGAGAAAGAAAGGTTGGAAAAAGGAGAAGAGTAGTCAAAACCCTGCAGAGTAAAGCCTTTAAATGGCCCGATACTGCCGTCAGTCAAGGCAAAATGCAAATAGGTCATGTCTGTAGTGGTTGTCAGGCTGCGCACGGTAGTCTCTGACTGCAGATTTCCGTAAGGGGTCTCTCCGGTTAAGCTCAAACGATGCCCCCAGCTATAACTGGAACGATTCAAGGTCCTTAGCCTTCTGCCGGTCTCAAAAGAGGACCAGGTCAGGTCATAGTCCAGTTTAAAATTACGCGACTCTTCCTCTTCCTTGAAGAGCATCTCATCGTAAGTAGGGCCTTCGGGCTCCAGGGGGGTAATTAGAAATTCTATTGTCCAGCGGTCATTTTCATCCCAGACATGCACATAAGTATAGCCTATATCGCCTGCAGTAGCCAGGAGCTCATCAGGGCGCTTCTGTTCTACAATTAAAATATCCGGCTCAATTACCAGGAACCTTTGTATATTTTTCCCTGCTATGATTACGCTTGTACCCTGGCTGATTTCTATAGGCTGAGGAAGCTGGCTATAGGTTTCATCCAGTTTTATTATCGCGGGCAGCTGAGCTGACTTAGAAACAGCTTCTCCCGCAGCAACTCTAAGAGGAGCGGGAGAAACCACCTCTCTCCCGGCCGCAGAGACTCTCGCGGGAGAAGTCACTCTTGCTTTGGCCGCAGAGACTCTCGTAGAAATCATCTCCCTTTCTAATGCTGCTATGCCTTCGGTATCTTTGCCTAAAGGAGGCCCCATCACAAAAGCAGGCTGGGCTTGGGGGTAAGCGATCGACTCTTCCTTGACCGCCCCCTTTTGCTTAAGCATCTGGATATATTCGAGGGCTGGTTTATAATTGGGCTCCAGGATCAGCGCCTGCATGAAGGATTGCAAGGCCTCTTCATACCTGCCTTGCTTGTAAAATTTCATCCCTGTCTCACAAAGAAACTCCGGCATAAGGCTGCCGGCGCAAGCCTCGGGAATAACAGAGGAGCTTAAGAGCGCGGATAAAAAGAAAATAATAAATATTTTCTTAATCATTAATCTTTCTGCCGCAGGATTTTAATCTCACCGGAATCATCTTTTGTAAATTCAACCTCTTTCACCAAAGGCTTACTTTCCTTGATAGCATAATTAATCAATAACGTATATGTCCCTGGGGATAAATCCCCGGGGAGGCTTACCGTAAAAGAAGCCTCTTCTCCTGGAGGAAGGTATCTTTGGTGTTCTACCCTTCTTACGACCAAACCCTTAGCATTCATAATATGGCAGGAGATTTTAGAGATTAATAGTACATTCCCCTCATTTAAAACCGAGCCTTGCATCCCTTCTTTAACTACAGAGATATCTCCTATCTTCGCTTTTTTATTTTTATTTTTTGTTTCCAGGAAAAAGAGAGGGCCTGTTCTTACTTTGACGCTTAGCCCTACCTCTCTTCCTGCCCCGGTTGTCTTCGGTACCGCCGAACCCCTTTCAAGAAAAAGTATGCCGTAATAACCGCCTTCTGCATCCGCAGGGACATTAATAGTATAAATAACAGGGAATTTTCCTAAAGCAGGGAGAATGAATTCGCTGGGGGTGACGCTCGCCGATCCTCCAAGAGACCAGGGCGTTGAACCCAGGGGCCTGGGCTCTCTTCTCCCGTCAAAAGGCTCAACATATGTCCAGTCTTCAAAATACGCCTTTACTAAAATATCCTTATTAGAGGTATTTTTAAGCACGATAGAACCGGTTATCTTTTCTGAGGGTTTAACGATTAAATTTACTTCCGCCTTATCTGTTGTTACTTGGGCAAAGGCTAAAGGCGTTACATTCAAAATTACTGCCGATAAAATTAGAAATAAAAATTTTCTTTTCATCTTACCCCTTTAGATAGAAAGGGGGGGCATACACCCCCCCCTTTCATCGCTTTCAAGAAAACCGCATTATACTAAAGAAATTGTGACTGCACCTGAGTAAGTTCCTGTTATATCCGAAGGAGAAAAGATTTGAGCGCCAGCAGGATCTACCGGAACAGCAGTCGGGTCAAGGGTTACGATACCCACATACATCCTTAACCAACCTCCTGTAATAGCTGACGTAGGAACAGTATTTCCGTCTTTAAGCAGCTTCTTTTCAATTACCGCATCAGTAGTTCTATTTAACTCCCAATCACCCGGAGCTGCAAAATATGTTCTACAGTAAGTGATTGTAGCCTTATCGCCTAAACCTGAAGTAGCGCCAGGCGGCCTTACATCTGATCCGTAAGCCACAACAATTGACTTTCCGCTAGGCATACCACCATCCGGAAAACCTATGTCTATGGCAAAGTAGTACTGCGGCAGGAATACTGACCATGTCCTGCCCATTGGATCTGTTCCTGTCTTCAACGATAGTGTCCCAAAGGCTAAAGCGCCACCCGGGGCAATCGCCCACGTATCATCAGTAGGGGTAGCAGTTCCCTTGGAATCTATCTGGCTGACCGCAGCTGAAATGTCAGTAGCTACGTTAAGCAGAGTAGAAGCTGCAATCGGAGCAGGAGCAGCCAAGGCAACCGAGCAAAGAAGTAAAGATAAACCTGCACATACTGCCAAACTCAAAATACCTAGTTTCATTTTTTGTAATCTCCTTTTTAGTTTGATTCTCTTACAAAAGATATTTTTATTTTTTTTTCGGCACCCTTCCTTTCTGACTTCCTTCTTAAGTTTAATTTATATTAGCCTTTTTGAGCAAAAAAAAGCAGGGTTGACCAGACCCTATAATTCCGATAAAGAATATGTGATCTTTGTAGAATAATCGCCTGACTTTATATCCCTGGATACTGCCAACTCGTAGATTATCTTAAACTTATCCGAAGAACCTTTGTTATCCGAAACAAACAAAACCATATAGCCCTTCTTTACTGCCTCCGGCGCAGGGAATTTCAAAGTGCCTTTTGTATCCATCCCTTCGGTGTAGAGGTTAAAATATTTTGACCGGATTGCTTCTCCTGCCTTATTCACCAGCTCTGAATAGGCATTCTGGGTTACCTGATATTGCTTACCGGTATTGCTCTTTACCTCAACGATCATCTCGTTCTTCTTAGGTTCGTCAGTAGGCCGCAGATTAAGGAATTCGATTACCCCTCTTTGATTCTCAGGATAAACCGTAATGTCAAAGATACGCGGATTCTCTACTTCAAGCGCCAGGGTATCAATAAGCTTCGTTTGGGCAAAGGCGCTGCCTTCCACCAGATACTTTATGTTTGTGCGGTACTTACCTGCTTTCTGCTGCAGGAGATCGCCTAATTTATATTCCAGGATAAAACTGTCTGCCTCACCACCCGGGCTAGAGGTATAGATAACCTGTTGGCGGTTAGAAAGGGGCGTATCTTCATTAATCGCCCTCCCTCTCTGAGCCGCATCTGCCTTAAAAGTTACTGCCTCCCAACTTAAGAAGTTTCCTTCCGCAGAGATCGGCTGCTCATTTACTAATTGCAGGATCCTGAATGAGTTACCAAACCCGCCCTTTATGTTAAAAGCTATGGCGCAAGAACGGTTATCCTCTTTATCAGCCTGCAATGAAATAACCTTTGAGCCTGTTGGAGTCTTAATCTCTATCGAAGACTCGATCTGGAACTCAGCTGATATATCCATTACGACCGTAACCGGCTCCTGCGTGGAATCAATAGGTTCCAGGGTGAAGCCTAATCTACCTTTATAAAGGCCCGAGACGATGTTCGCTGAAGGCAAAACACCATAAACCAGGGTAAAAGAATCGGGGTTTCCGGCCCCATTGGAGGTATAAATTATCTGCCTGCTTAATCTTAGCGGCACCTCCTGCTCAACGTTAATAGTCCCGAAGCCATTGCTCCCCCTGATCCCGTAAACTACAAAACAACCCTCCGGAAGACGGGCGCCTTCCAGGGTAGAAAGAGGCTGAAGCAAGATGTTGCTCAGGCGATACTGCTTGGCAATATCTGAAGTAATCCTGACCGTAACCTCCCGGTTTACCCTATCCATGTCAGGAGTAATCTTATCAAATCTTATATCATAACCACCCTGATAAGGGTTGACGGATAAGGAAAATACCGCATAAGCATCCCTTGAAATAACGAATATGCCGTATAAAACCAGGATTAAAATCAGCCCCCTAAAACTATATTTTCTCTTCATTCTCTAGTTAGCAACGTATATCACAACTATTATATATTATATATGGTTACGGCTATTTGTCAATCCTTTTTATCCCTCTTGCCCTCTAAAACAAAAAACCGGACTCGCTCTTAGCAATCCGGCTTGAAAGACCTACCGTGGCATATCCTGATTTACCTCTAAATCAGGACGTGCCGGATTCAGGAAAGATTTCTCTTATACTACAAGTATATATATTTAAGGCGGTTTGTCAACCGCTTTTACTTTAATTCTTCGACTAGAACCTGGCCATCCTCCCCGATTTCTATAGCTGCCTCTTTAGTTATAGCAGCCGGCTTAGCTATGCCTGAACCTTCCAGGGCCTTGGATATATCTATGGTCATGATTAAGTCGTATTTCCCCTGAGGTAGTGGTTCTGACCAGGCAGCAGAAATGATCGCAGAATCTCCGGGAAAGGTATAAACTTCATTAAACTCTCCCCTGGCATAAACCATGCCTTTTCGATCTATAATAAAGAACGTGCCTTTGGTATTTATGTCTACGTTGCCGATATTGCTTAAGCTTGCGCTGATATTAAATTTATTCTTTTCTTTGCTTACCTTTAAATCGTCTATTTTGAGTTTGCGGCTTACGGTGCCCTCCGGCTCTATGTAAAAAAGCGAGGCTACCCTTACCGCAACGTTGACACTGACCCCTTTTTCATCCTCATTAGGCTCATTAATAAACCCCTCAAAGAACAGGACCGCATAATGGCCTCCTTTTGCATCAGGAGGGACTTTTACCGTATAATTAACAATCTGCTTGCCATAAGCAGGCACAGTGCATTCCGAAGGAGAAAATGTAATCCAGCTGGCAGCGGATAACTCCGTAGTGCCTGCTGGCCTGAAATCCTTGGTGCCATCGCAAACCGGCAGATAAACCCAGTCTTCGAAATACGCCTTTATGCTCTTGGGGTCGGCGGAGAGATTGTATATTTTAATGGTCCCTGTTTTAGAGCTCCCCGGAGCAATGCTTAAACGTATCTTAGCCGGTTCTATCTGCGGGACATCGCCAGCTGATAAAGGCAAGACAGAAAGAGCAAAGAAAATCAATGTTGCTATAAAGACAGGCGTTGCAACTCTCCTAAAAGTATAGGTCATATGTTTATTAAGGAAGTATACTTTGGACTTCGCCAATATATCAGGACATAACCTTCCTTAATATTCTATAGCCTTTTTCAATTTAGCGCAATAACTTTTTACTCCAAAGCCTTCGTTAAATCGCCGCTATAGTGATAGTCACTGACCCCGAATACGTCGCTGACGGCTGACTCAGGGTTATAGGCGTATAACCAGGAAAAGGCAGTGCTCCGCCTGTCCCATACGGAGGCAAGCTGTAGAAAGCACGGATGATCCTGTTAGACGCTGCTGTCTCGCTGGTGTAAACGACCTTGTTAGTCGCAACTGCTGAACCCGCGGCACCTAAGGTAGAACCTGTAGGCTGTGCGCCTTGAGGGTTACCAGGCGACCATTCATCCGCTGCTGCATAACCAGGTGTAAGTCCAAAACTTCCGGCGGGAAGCGAGTTAGCGCCACTGACCAGGCCTGAACATGTACTCCTAACCTCATAGCGATGGCCAAAGCTGGTGGTGAATATGATCACACAGTAGTATTTCTTGCTGAACCATACGCCTGCGTCGCTACCATCGTCTAAGGTGTGAGTCAACGGCCCAAAGGTCATGTTTGTTACCGTAGTACCTGTCCACGGATTCTGGTTGGGTGTCGACAGCTCCTTGATTACCAGGGTTAAATCCGGGGTACCATTAGGGACCTGCGCAGAGACCGCGATATTCACGGAAGGCGCGGCATAACAAGGCAGAACATTAAACAAACCTACGAGCACTGCGAGCAATATTAAAATAGTCTTCTTCATCTGTATCACCTCTCAAGCTACAGCTTCGTTAAATCGCCGCTATAGTGATAGTCACTGACCCCGAATACGTCGCTGACGGCTGACTCAGGGTTATAGGCGTATAACCAGGAAAAGGCAGTGCTCCGCCTGTCCCATACGGAGGCAAGCTGTAGAAAGCACGGATGATCCTGTTAGACGCTGCTGTCTCGCTGGTGTAAACGACCTTGTTAGTCGCAACTGCTGAACCCGCGGCACCTAAGGTAGAACCTGTAGGCTGTGCGCCTTGAGGGTTACCAGGCGACCATTCATCCGCTGCTGCATAACCAGGTGTAAGTCCAAAACTTCCGGCGGGAAGCGAGTTAGCGCCACTGACCAGGCCTGAACATGTACTCCTAACCTCATAGCGATGGCCAAAGCTGGTGGTGAATATGATCACACAGTAGTATTTCTTGCTGAACCATACGCCTGCGTCGCTACCATCGTCTAAGGTGTGAGTCAACGGCCCAAAGGTCATGTTTGTTACCGTAGTACCTGTCCACGGATTCTGGTTGGGTGTCGACAGCTCCTTGATTACCAGGGTTAAATCCGGGGTACCATTAGGGACCTGCGCAGAGACCGCGATATTCACGGAAGGCGCGGCATAACAAGGCAGAACATTAAACAAACCTACGAGCACGGCGAGCAATATTAAAATAGTCTTCTTCATCTGTATCACCTCCTTCTTGGTTATTTTCAGAACTGTTATCCTTTTCATTTCTCACTCCTTATTTCGTTTTTTCCGGCCTAAAAAAGACAAAAAGCCGGATTGACCCTTTAGTCAATCCGGCTTAAGATACACGTGGCATTCCTGATTACCCCTAATCAGGACTTACCGGACCATAAATGGCTTACTAAATACTTTTATAAAGTATAACCTAGACCTTTAGCTTTGTCAAGGTTATTTTTATCTTTCTTAAGGCTCTTGCTTCATCCACAATGTCCTGGCTAAACCCAGGAAATCTTCTTTTGCCAGGCGTACCCCTACTCTCTGTTGCTGACCGTCCTCCAGGGGCTTTGCCCAGATCACCTCTCCCTTTGTGTAAAGAGGCTCGTGATGATCCGGGATAATCAACCACATATCCAAGGGCGTATTAGTCGATAAAATTTCCCTGGTTACAAAACCTACGCCATTGGCGCTGATATCGACCGTATCCGCTTCACCTTCACTGCCTTTATTTAAATCCAGGAACTTAAGGTGAATCTTCATATTAATTCGCGTATACACCCTGCGGTCTTCCATATCAGCCTCTTTGATATAATACATTGCCCCTATCCGCCGTATTTCAAAGAATCCTGAACAGTTGCAATCAGGCTTATCTTCAAAGAATGCATAAATAATACGAGGTATAGCTTGCCGTTATTAACCATATACATGCTTCCCTTTATCCTGCAAAAAAACCTCTCTTTTTGCTCCTTACTATTACGCGTTCTTAATACATATATATAGGATAAGGGCTTGCGCACCTGATCTTCCCTGACCTCTTTCAATATAGAAACAAAATGCCTATGGATCACCGTGCGCACGCCCTCCTTCTGTGTTACCTCGGAGCTGGCAAGTATCCTGCGCCTTTTATCATTGGATGTAAGATTCTTAAAAAGCAAGTCTCTCATCTCTCGCCTCTGTTATCCTCAAATTTAGTCTTCCTTAAAAAAATGCCGGGTTGCTTAAATTATTATTCCTCCTATTTCCTTCGGCAACCCGGCTATCCCTAACCCTTCTCGTGGCTGTT
>CAZKQC010000016.1:0-2651 GCA_964554825.1 uncultured Planctomycetales bacterium | reverse complement strand
TGGCCTTTGATTAGCCTCTGAAGGTTAGATTTGTGCCGCAGAATTACGAAAAAAGAGAGGATCATGCTTAAAATTAACAAAGTGCGTGATTGTTTGAATAAAAGCATGAAAGCGGGTAAGGCTATACCGGCTACTAAAGAAGCCAGAGAGACTATCCTTGCAGCCATAAATATTGCCAACCAGGTTATAACCGTAAGGAGCAATATCAGGTTAAGGCCCGGTATCTTAAATGCCAGGCCCAGTAATACCCCCAGCGTTGTGGCGATCCCCTTGCCTCCTTTAAAATTAAGAAAGATTGTCCAGTTATGGCCACAGATACAACTCAAGCCTAAGATAATACGCACGGCCTCTTCTGAAAGTAAAGTAATCTTAGGGCCCAGGAGATTCCCCAGAAAAAATACTACCAGGAAACCTTTTAATATATCAAGAAACAGGACAGCTATGCCCGGAGCTTTACCCAGGACGCGCAGGGCATTGGTCGCCCCAACGTTGCCTGAGCCGGACTTACGTATATCTATACCCTTAAGCAACCGGCCAAAGATATAAGCATTAGGGATAGATCCTATAAGATAACTACTGAGTAGCCCTGTGATTATCCAAAGCATAGAGAGTCTTAAAGCCCCTTTTGACGTAATCAGCCCCTGAAATAACCGTGAAGAATACCGCCAACCACCAGAACAGGCATGAAAAACTCCATTGCAGGAGCACCGCGATAACGGAGAGCATCTGGAAAGTGGTGGTGAATTTGCCCCAGCGCGTAGGAGAGATATCCACGCTCTGTCTTACTACATAAATTACCACTACCCCTAAAAGTATTAGCGCATCCCGGCTTATTACAATCAGGGTAACCCAGAGAGGGAACTTTATACCTGCCGGAAATTCGTCAATCAGATAAAGGCAGATGAACGAGCCCACCAAAAGCAATTTATCACCCAGAGGATCCAGGACCAGTCCGGCTTTTGAATGCTGTTTAGCCTTTCTGGCAATATAACCGTCTACCGCATCGGAGAATACAGCCAGGATAAAGATAGTAAGGGCGAGGTACCTTAAATAATCGCGCTGCGGAGAATAATATATGAGGCTGGCTATAAAAAAAGGCACACTTAAAATCCTGAAGGTAGAAATCTTGTTTGCGATATTCACTTGATTATCCTGATTCTGTTAGGCGGCCAATAAATAATCATCGCTTTGCCAAGCAGGTTTCCGGAAGGCACAAAACCCCAATAGCGGCTATCCTGCGAAGAAGCGGAATTATCGCCTAAGACAAAAAGGCTGTCCTGGGGCACTTTAATCTTGCGGCCTTCTCTGCCAAAATCTCCCCGGTTATAATAATAGGTGCGGTTAAATACCGGCTCTAACAAAGGCTGCTCATTTACATACAGCGTGCCGTTTTTGATCTCAACGCTCTCTCCTGCCACCGCTACCAGCCTTTTTATAAAATCTTTTTTTGGGTCCTCGGGATAGATAAACACAACCACATCCCCCCGCTTAGGCTCTCTTAACGCAGGAAGCCTGAAGTTGATAAACGGGACCTTTGCCCCATAGATGAACTTATTAACCAGTATAATATCTCCCTCTATCAGCGTGGTGCGCATAGAACCGGTAGGTATCCTGAATGCCTGCACTATAAAGGTCCGGATAACCATCGCTAGAAGAAAAGCGATGACAATGGATTCCAGCCACTCGCGCCATACTGGTTTTCTTTTTATGCTCATATCTTCAATACCTCCAGAAATGCCTCCTGCGGAATCTCTACCTTGCCGAATTGCTTAAGCCGTTTCTTCCCCTGTTTCTGTATATCCCAAAGCTTACGCTTACGCGTAATATCGCCTCCGGAACATTTGCTGGTGGCGTTCTTTCCTACCGGCCTTACCCTTTCGGATGCCAGGATCTGGCCTCCTACCGCAGCCTGGATAGCCACCTCAAACAGCTGCCGCGGGATCAGGTCTTTAAGCCTCGATACGAGGGCGCGGGCTTTAAAATTGACTTTATCCTTGTGCATCAGCGAAGAGAATGCATCGCAAATCATGCCATTCAACATTATATCTAGTTTTACCAATTTTGTAGGCAGGTAATCCCTGAATTCATAGTCCAGCGAACCGTAACCCTTGGTTAACGACTTAATGCGGTCATAAAAATCCACGATGATCTCTGAAAGCGGTATATCAAATGTCAGCTTGACCCTGTCCTCTCCCAGGTATTCGTTGGATTTGAATACGCCCCTGCGCGATTTGGCAAGCTCGCAGACCGGGTCTATGGAATCAACGGGTATGATCATTAAAAGAGTGGTAAAAGGCTCAAGCGCCTCCTGTATATCCTGCGGCGGTGGAAGCTTTGCCGGGGTATCGACTTCTATCATTTGTCCGTCCCTGGTCTTTACCCTGTAGACCACATTAGGCACGGTTAATATCAGGTTCAGGTCGTATTCCCTCTCCAGGCGCTCCTGCACTATCTCCATATGCAGCAGCCCCAGGAACCCGCAGCGGAAACCGGAACCGAATGATTGCGAATTTTCCGGCTCAAAAACAAAGGATGCGTCTGAGAGTTTTAATTTATCGATAGCGTCGCGCAGATTAGAAAAATCCCCCGGGTTTACGGGATAAATCCCGCAAAACACCAAAGGCTTTAAGGTACGGTACCCGGGCAGGGAT
>CAZKQC010000015.1:2303-17014 GCA_964554825.1 uncultured Planctomycetales bacterium | reverse complement strand
TAGGAAAAGACAGCCACAGTATCGCTACTGTGGCCGACATCAGTCTGGCTCCCCCTCGTGGACTCGAACCACGGACCTGGAGATTAACAGTCTCTCGCTCTACCGACTGAGCTAAGGGGGAATTGATCTATAAACTTAAGGGAATTATTATATTATTCCCTGCGAATAATTCAACAGCTAAATTTCCCGCCGCGCTTCCAGGGATTTGGATAAAGTATCGGCGTCGGCGTATTCCAGATTAGAACCCATAGGTATACCGACACCTATGCGCGTTATCTTAATGCCTAAGGGTTTCAGTATTTTTACCAGGTACAAGGCAGTGGTCTCTCCCTCTGTGTCAGCGTCTGTGGCGATAATCGCCTCTTTAACCCCCTCCTGCTTTACCCTATTCACCAGCCCGTCTATTTTTAAGTCGCTGGGGCCTTTACCTTCCAGTGGCACTATCGAGCCTAACAATACATGGTAGAGGCCGTTAAAATTACCTGCCTTTTCTATAGCGTTGACATCGCTGGGCTTCTCTACTATGCAGACAATGCTCCTGTTGCGCCCTGTATCCTGACAAATCCTGCAGGTCTCCTGTTCGCTAAGATTATTACAGACGCGGCAAAACTGCACGTTTTCTTTTGCCTTATATACCGCCTCTGCCAGAAGCCTTACCTCTTCCTTAGGCGCGCTCAGTATATATGCGACAATACGCTCGGCGCTGCGCCTTCCGATACCGGGCAGCCGCGTAAGCCTCTCTATTAACTTTTCTATGGATTGCGTATAAATTGACATTATTCTTCTTTGATCACCCTGCCGTCAAATACCTCCAGGACAGTCTTGATAAAAGGATTAGCTGCGCTATCCCCCCTCTTCGGAGATTCTTTTGAGAGTATGAAATTAACCCTGAGGTTATTATCAAGTGATTCCCCTAATATTTTCTCTATAACAGCCTTGTTATCTTTGCGCTCCAGGGATTCCTTATGAAAAGAATAGCTCATCGGAAATGCTACGGTCAGGATATTATTCTCCATCTTAACCGGAGAACCCTCGTTAAGATATGTTGCTACGGAGATCTTGATCCTGCCCAGGTTATCGATGATATTGCCCCAGGCCTCTTTTACATTGTCCAGAGATGTTATCTTGGTGATTTTCCCGGGAGGGTCAGCAGGAGGCTGCTGGGGCTTAGCAATAACAGGGGTTTGCGGGATATGCTTGGGCGACTCCTCTTTTACCTGGCGGGAAGGCAGCGGCTTCGCCGGACCCGAAGGATGCTCTTTTTTTTCGTGCGCTAATCTGACCAGGCTTATTTCTATCGGTATGCGCGAAGAATCCAGTTTCTTGGATATCTCCTGCGTATTGACCATAATGTTAAAAGCTGCGAATATCTCCTCCATGCTAAAATATTTTGACTGCTCAAGCAGCCTTGCGCAGGTCTCCTGAGGCAGGTCTATTAATACCGGGTCTGCCTGGGCAACCTTAGCCACCATAAGATTGCGGAAATGCTCTATCAGGTTAGCCAAAAATGTGCCCACGTCTTTGCCCTGATTGATTATTTCATCAAAAAGCTCCAGTGCCGAGCGGGCATCTTTACGGATTATCTTATCCGTAATAGCAAAAAGCGTATCCTGCTCGACCAGCGCCATCATAGAGATAACGTCGGCAAAGGAAACCTTACCCTTGGCAAAGGCAATGAGCTGGTCCAGTATGGATTCGGCGTCACGCAGTGCTCCGTCGCTGCTCCTGGCAACGGCAATGAGCGCCTCACGATCCACCTCCACCTTCTCCGCCTTAGCTATCTTATCAAGCTGCGCTACGATCTCCATTACGGATATTCTCCTGAAATCAAGGCGCTGGCAACGCGAAAGTATAGTGGGGATTACCTTGTTCGGCTGGGTAGTGGCGAAGATGAATTTAACAAAATCCGGAGGCTCTTCCAGGGTTTTAAGCAGCGCGTTGAAGCCGTCAGGTGTTATCTGGTGCACCTCGTCTATTATATAAATCTTGTATTTTCCCTGGGTAGGCGCAAATTTTACGTTCTCCCGAAGCGTCCTTATCTCATCTATCCCGCGGTTAGAGGCGCCGTCTATCTCTATAACGTCAAGGCTGCGGCCCTGGGCTATCTCTACGCACGAAGAACACTTTCCGCAAGGGTCAACCGTAGGCCCTTCTTTGCAGTTAAGGGCTTTCGCCAATATCCTGGCAGTGGAGGTCTTGCCTACGCCTCTCGGCCCGGAGAAAAGATAGGCGTGAGAAAGCCTGTCCTTCTGAAGAGAGCTCTTGAGGGTATTTACGATGTGGTCCTGGCCGACGATCTCATCGAAATTCTTAGGCCGCCATTTTAACGCAAAGACAACATAGGACATATTTAGAAGATGACCGTTAGAGAGGCCTCGACAACATCAGAGTCAAAATCATGGATGCGGTCGATATGCCTCCAGCTTAATCCTGTTTCTATGTTTTTATTCAGGGGCAGGATAACCCCTCCTGATAATTCATTGCGCACGCCTGCGCCTATATCAAAATCATAGATATATTCATCCGCCGCAAAGCCGTTCAGTTTTATGCGGCTGTTGGAGATAAGGTTATGCGTAAGCAAAAGCCTGGTCTTGGATTCCGTTGAATCTCTCTTTTTGGTATGCGTGTAATCACGGTAATCCTCTTTCAGCCATACGCCCTGTATAGCCTCCCCCAGATAAAACCAAGGAAGGATATCCCTGCCTAACTCAGCTCCCAGTTCTTTTCTTTCCCAGAGATTACGGTCAACGTTTCTTCTGGCCTCAAAGAAAGGCGTAAGCTTGAATAATTCGCCCCCCTGCTTATCCAGGTATATAAACCCCACAGATAACCTGTTGATATAAAGCTGATGGTCGTCATGACGGTTATCATAACTGTAAACCTGGCTCCAGCGCAACTGCGGCTTCTGTTCCCAGCCGGCATAGGCTATAGATACGGATGATAAAAACACTGCTGTTAAAATTAAGGCCTTGGTTCGCATAATACTCCTTGGTTAAAATATATCGTTTTTACGAAGGCACTCCGCTCGCTACGGCACTTGTCGTGCCGTTTTACGCTCGCTTGAGTGCCGTTGGAATTTTCCTTGTCGGAAAATTCCAACGGAGAGGCTGGGATTCGAACCCAGGGTCCCGGTTTCCCAAGACAACTCATTAGCAGTGAGTTGCTTTCGACCACTCAGCCACCTCTCCAACAAAATTTATTTCAGTCTCTTTTTCTTAAAAAAATCTTTTATCAAAGAGCTACATTCTTCCTTTAACACACCTTTTTTCACCAAGATGCGATGATTTAATCTCTTATTTATTACTATGTTTGTTACCGAACCGCAGGCTCCGGTTTTAGGGTCATCTGCGCCGTAGACCAGGCTTTTCATCCTCGATAAAACCAACGCGCCTGCGCACATACTACAAGGCTCAATTGTAACATAAATCGAGCTGCCTAACAACCATTTGTTCCCCAAATAATTGGCTGCCGAGGTAAGGGCAATCATCTCGGCATGAGCGGTAGGGTCTTTTAGGGCTTCGACTTGATTGTGGCCGCGGGCTATTATTTTACCTTTATGCACCACTACGGCGCCCACAGGAACTTCATCTTCCTGAGCCGCCTTACCAGCCTCTTTCAAGGCTTCCCGCATAAATACGCTGTCTCTTTTGTCCACTACGAATCAAGAAAAAGGAATTTTATATACAGCAGCTTCTTACTATAAAAAGCTACCTTCTCATTAATATTATATTGGTAAAGATAAGGGCTACCAGCGAATTCAACAAACAGATAATGCCGATAAAGCGCCGTCGCCTCAGCAGAAACATCTGCATCAGCTCCCTCTGCCTGCTCAGTTGCTTGATAAGTTTCTTTTTAGGAGTAGTTATGCTTTTGCCAAGGAATTTTTCTATGCGCATGTAGGTATCCAGGTCAAACAAAAGAAATATGCCTACCAGGAAAGTAACTGGGCTCGTAACCAGAAAAAAGAACTTTAAAAAGTTGGCGAAAATCAATTCATTTGTCATTTCTCACCTCCCCTTTATCTTTAATTAGTGCGGATTTATGCGCCCAGCAGGAATCGAACCTGCAACAACCAGCTTCGTAGGCTGATGCTCTATCCAGTTGAGCTATGGGCGCGATAATTATCATTTCATTATATAAACTAAGTAGTAAAAATTCAATGCTTTTGTTGCGCAGGGCATCTTAAAGATTTAAGGTTGACTTCCGGACTTTTAGAGTGTAAATTAAATAAAAACCAAGGTCCGCATGAAAATACGCTCATTCTTCAAGGTAAACCCCAGAGTAGTAACGCCCAATGAAAAAAGGGTGGTTCTGGAAAATTTTGCCTCCCTCTCTACCCTGCAGGGTATCGGTTATCTCCTGCCGATACTCATCCTTCCTTATCTGATCAGGATAATCGGCCCGGAGAAATTCGGGCTTATCGCCTTTGCCCAGGCCTTTGTGCAGTATTTCATGATCATTACTGACTACGGCTTCAGTATCTCCGCCACTAAAGAAATCTCCCTCTGCAAAGGAGAGACAGACAAGCTCTGCTCTATCTTCTCCCGCGTAATGACGGTAAAGCTCATCCTGGCAGTCTTAAGCTTCTTAATACTGCTCTTAGTTATAAATTGCGTCCCCAGATTTAAGCAGGACTGGCTGGTTTATATCTTAAGTTTCGGCGCGGTGATAGGTAACACCTTATTCCCGGTCTGGTTCTTCCAGGGAAGAGAAAAGATGACCTATACCGCCGGTATCAACGTCATCGGCGGAATAACCTACGCTATCTCCTTATTCATTTTTGTGAGAAGCCCCAAGGATTACCTCTATGTCCCGCTGCTTAACTCATTATTCTTCCTGGTAACCGGTATCGCCGGCCTATATATCGCCTTCAGAAAATTCGGCCTGGAGTTTGTCTTTCAGAAATACGAAGATATAGAAAGGGAGTTAAAAACCGGATGGCACATCTTTGTCTCCGTCGTAGCCATAAATGCCTACACCGCTACCAGGGTTTTTGCGGTCGGCCTACTTACCAACAATATTATCACAGGATATTATTCCATTGCCGAGCGGCTCGCCGGCTTTATACAAAGCTTCCCCATGGATTCTTTCACCCAGGCCATATACCCCAGGTTTAACAAGGTCTTCAGCAAGAACAAGGAAAGGGCCTTAAGGTTAATGCACAAGGCTCAAAGTTATACCACCGCAGGCTTCATAATCTGCCTTCCTGTTCTTTTATTCTTCGCGCCGCTGATTATAAGGCTGGTCTCGGGCAGGGACTATCCTGAGGCCGTATTATCCCTGAGGATCCTGATAATCTCGGTGTTTTTAGTGGGCGCTAATGCCTTCAGGGTGCAATACCTGCTGGTTTCGGGCAGGACGGATATCTATTCCAGGCTGCATGTAGCTGCGGCCCTGGCCGGACTTCCCCTCATCTTTATCCTGATACACTATTTTTCCTATCTGGGGGCTGCGATCTCAAAGGTAATAATCGAGGCAGGGGTAATTATTGCGACTTTTATGATAGTCGGAGGGTTGACAAAAGATACTGCTTGATTTTCGCGATAACAAGCCTTACTTATAGACCTTAAACCCGGGGAGCCGCTCGTTCTTCTCCACCTGAAAGCGTTTATCCTCAACGCTCATCAGCGCCTTGATATAGCGCCAGGAGACAAAGATATTAGTTTTGACTTTCTCCTTCTCTTGTTTATTCTCTGGTATTAAATTCCCATCCTTATCCCACCAGATACCCAGCTCGTATCCGGGGTTCTCGATCCAGACTCCTTCGTTGTCAATACCCGTAACCACTGCCCATATCTCATCTTTATAAATCTGAAAAAGCGGCAGGTCCAGGCGTATCTCTTCCGAAAACTTAAACAAGGCCAGTTTTCCTTTAAGCTCTTCCAACTGCATCGTGCCCTCCTATTCTATCAGCACCACTGCGAAATGGTTCGCTTTATCGCGCAGAGTTTTGACTACTTCTATCTTAAAGCCGTTGCTACGGGCAGTCTGGTATACATCTATGCCGCATGCCTCCATCGAGGGCCTGGCTTCTTCCGGATGCCGGCACCCTTTTTCCAAGCCGCAGACCGGACAGAGCCGGCAAGGCCCAGCGCCCATAGCAAAGGCCTTGTAAAAACCAGAAAGAAACACCTCCCTCTCCAGCTCTACTACAATCTTTGAAATATCCCTTTTCGCGCCTCTTGGGCAATGAATGAGAATAGCCTTTTTATAGCAATCCAGAACCTTTTGCGTCTCTTCAGGAGTCGGTGAATAGGGCGGACAATCTAAACACTCCCCGAATCCGGAGCAGCCAAACTGACATTTTCTTCTTACCCAGGCTGCGGTCTTAATAGTAGAGGCTTTGATTATTTTTGCTTCGCCTGCTCCTAATTTGATTGCCTTGGCGCATAAAAGTTTTAAAGACCCCTTAAGCATACGGCTTCTTCCCTTCATTTTTTATGCCAGTCAGCCTTTTTGCGTCCTTTAGCCCGGGGCTGTTGCGATCTCAACTCGCTACTCTTACGCCAAGGCTTGGCCTTAGCTTCGGTTTTCTTCCAGGGCTTAGATTCACCCCCGGGTTTCCGCCAGGGCTTAGAACGCTCTTGCGGCTTTCTCCAAGGTTTAGGCTGTGCCTCTGGTTTCTGCCAGGGCTTATCAGGCTTTCCGCGGGTTTCCCGTTCCGGCTTAGTAAATTCTTTAGGTTTAGCAGCAACCTTGCGCATATAACTGCGCGTGCGCCTGCCTCCTTTATATCCGCCTGTTTTATTAAAAACAGGATTAAACCAGGTATCTTCCTTGCGCGTCTTCTTTTTTCTGGGGATAGCCTGGGCCCGGGCCTCAAGTTTAGCCTTCTGCCTTTTTTCTTTCTCTGCTTCCCTCTCCTCTTCGGTTTTAGGACGCGCCGGGCTTACGTTAAGAGGCCTGCCCATCCATTCTTTCGTATTAAGCGCAGCTATTGCAGCTTGCGCCTGGGCCTCATCAGGCATATCTACAAAACCAAACCCCCTGGATTTCTTGCTTTTCTTCTCTGTCACAATCACCACAGAGCTAACGCTCCCGAAAACTTCAAAGGACTTCTTTACGTCTGCCTCAGTAGCGGCAAATGATAAATTACCCACAAAGATCTGCATATTTTAGTCTCCTAAATAAAAAACCGGCTGTTTTCCTTACGTAAAAAACAGCCGGCCCAAAAATGCACCAGAAAGATTAAGGTGGCGGTGGCGGTATTTCAGACCAGGTGCCGGAACCTGCGCCCTGATAGGTCCCTGTGCCCGGGCTTGTTTCGATAGCCGTTCCGGATATGGTCCCGCTAAACGATATGCCTGGGTTAGTGCTAACGATAGAGCCGGACACCGTGCCGCTCCAGGTATAGTTCTCTGATGTCTCAATGGAGAATGACATAGTGTCCCCGGTAGTAGGATCAAGGAATGTCGCAGTTCCGCCTTCAACATTCCCACTCCAATATCCGCTTGAAGCCATTCCAAATGTATGGTCAGCATAGATGGTCAGCTGGGAAATAGCACCATAAAGCTGTGAACCGTTATCAAAAGGAATCGATTCATTGTATATCGAAACAACCACAGGATTCTTCAGCAGCTCCTCATAAGTAAGAGTAGATAAAAGGTCTATGAAATTCTTAATATCATTATTGAGAGCGGCTAAGGTATCCCCTCCCTGAATCAGCCCCTCCTGAGGTGGCGGTAAAGGATTCTGCTGAACATCGCTTCCCAGCCCGGTTGCTCCCTGGACAGTAGAATACCCGCCTACGGTCTGGGTAACTGCCCAGGCCTGGAACATCTCTGTCCTCTGCTCAGAAGTCGTATAGATAGGAGCTGAGATACCCCCTGAAACATCAACGCTCACGTTCTGTCCTGGCCCGACCTCCTGGGTCTGTCCGGTAGCAGTACTGGTAACATAACCGCTTCCTCCTTCAAAGAAGGCCTGGGTCGCGGGCTGGGCAGCCGCAACAGCAGGAGCAGTAACCACCTCTAAAAATGTTCCCCTTACACCACAGACTGAAGCCGGGGTCTTTACCTGAAAGGTGCACTGCTTATTGATATTCTCAACCACAGCGCTAAGCTTACCCTTGGTCATCTCAAAGGTATTCTGATAATTACCCGATGCCTGGTCATAGCGCATGGTGGCAAAACCTAACTCCGCGTTACGCTGGAGCATTATGACATTGCCGTTACTGAGCCGGATTTCAGCCGTACCGTCATCCCCGGTCTGAATCTTATCCCCTTCAGAGAGGGTCTCGTTAACCTTCGCCTCTCTCCAGTCGCTTGCGCCCTTCTTATAGAAACGCACATCCCCTGATATCAAAACAAGAACCGCATTCATCTGGGTTGAGCCTTTTGAGGGAATCCATTTCTTGACATATTCCGGCTCGACGCTCCTCTTAAAATAGGTCATCTCAGCGTCACGCGCCAGGCGCACCTCACCCGGAACTTCATTGAACGGGACAAAGACGCAATTGCCCTTTGTCACGTGCGTCTTCATATCGGGGCTGGAAGGATTAAGCACGGAGATAGCGCCCTCATGGGCAAAGACCCCGGTCCTGCCTCCCAGGTAAGAAATAAATATATCCGAGCCCTTAACCGCTCCCTTAGCATTAGGGGTATCTATCAAAAAGGTATCCGCAGCGCCGGTCTTTGAGACGATAGTCTCAATCTTGCCCCTGGTCAGGCTTATGTGGGCTAGCTCGCGTATCTTTTTATCGTTTAACCTGTATTCTTCTATTGAAACACAGGAGCTGGGGGCAAGTTTTAAGACGCTTTTATCAGCGAAGGTAATCTCTATCTTGGAGTAGCTTTTGGTCCTGATGCGGTCATTCACATATATAGGCTGGCTTTCTCCTACAAAAAAAGGCTCCTGGTTATTGCGCACGATATCAGAGATACCCTCAATAAAGGTAATAGTGCCGATAGGTATCGGCGCCTGCGCGTATGCCCGGCTAAACAACGCAATAAGCAAACACGTAATTCCAAGCAGTGTCGTTATTCTCCTATACATAATATCACACTCCTTTTACGTGGCTAAAATCTGTATTTTACCCCGAGGCCGTATACGTTCTTCTTGTACTTAAACACCCCGATGCTTGCGCCGTCGTAAACATAGGTGTACTGCAGCTGCAGCTCGGCATTCTTGAACATTTCATAGCCAAGCAGGTTTGAGATGGTAATGATATCGTCGCGGCGCCTCTTGTTATAGGTGTTATGTACCTTGGTGTAATCCTGCCGCATATAATCCAGCGCCGAGTTTAACTTCAGTTTCTTGACAAGCGGCACTACCGCGGAAAGGGTAAAACGGTTCCCTAAATACCTGTAGTTACCGCCTTCGGGGTTTTCATAATTGAGCGCGTAACGCAGGCTATAGAGGCCTTCCCGGTTCTTTCCGAAGAAATAATACCATCCTGCAGAGCCTAAGTATTCATACCCTTTTCTGGAGTCTTCGGGTTTAGAAACAGCCCAATGGTAATCTTTCCTATTAAGCTGCAGCTGCAGCTATAGCATGCGGTCCTTACCCAACATTATGTTATTAAGGTTACTGAATCCGACAACGCTGAGATAATTCCTGCCGTTAACGCTAATCACGTTGTAATGGATAGGGAAGGCTATAGCGGCTTTCTCAAGGTAAAAAGTCGGCTGTATCGGTATGTCAAAGCTCATCGTATCGTAAAAACCGATGTAGTTTTGCTTTGCGCCGTAAAAAGAACCGCCTATCTTCAGGCCAAATTTATCAGTGGGCTTAAAGGTATAATCTGTCTGGGCGGTAAAAACATGCTTCCAGTCATTGTCTTCGTCAGTACCTCCGGAGAGCTCTTCATTGTCCGGCCGAAGAATCAGGTTATCGTCGTATTGCAAGGAATAACCTACGCTCCCATGGAATGGCCTTGCTACCTCTTCGCTACGGGTAATGGCATCGATAAACTCATTTGCATACTCTGCCAGGTCAGCTGTAGGCTCCTTGACCACGATCTCTTTAAAGATAGATTTGGCCTGCTTAAAGTTTTTCAACTGCAGGTAGGCCAGGCCCTTCTGGTATTTTACGGTGCGGCTGAGCGTCGGGTCAAGCTTTTCTGCCTCTTCGAAAGAATTAATTGCCCCTTGAGGATCTTTGCCTTCTTTTAACAGGACTAATCCCTTAAAAAATGCGGTCTGGGCAGGGGTTATTGATTCTTTTTCGGCAAAGGCAATCCACTTCTTTGTTTCATCAACCTGGTCGCACTGATAGAGCAGGTCGATTAACTCAAGGAGGGCATTCTTAACGCTGGGTTTTAGGGTTGCAGCAGCCTCCAGGTGGGGCTTTGCCGCCAGGAAATCCTGCATCCGCTTATAGGTCAGGCCCAGGTAATAGGCGACCTCCGAAGACTGCGGCTGCTCAGTCCTTAATTGATTGAGAAGCGCCAGCGCTTCTTCATAGTTCTCGTGCTGATAGAGCCACTGCGCTTTCTCTAACTTACTTGCCTGCTGGCCGTAGAGTGAGGAAGGAAAAACACCAAAGATAGCTGAAAGGAATAATACCGAAGAAATTACTAGCGCTAGAAAGATTCTGTTTTTATCAGGCATTGCCTTTCTTTGAGGTATAAATATCGTGTGAATACTTATTATATCATAAAGAACGGGAAATCAATATTTTTTTCTGGCTAAGCCACCGGCTCTTTGACAACCCAGATGATACGCTTGTATTCATCGAGCATTCTGTAAGTGTTAAAGTGGGAGCCCGCAGCAACACAATCTATCATCATATCTATCCAGCTTGAACGAAGGTCTATCAAACCCCGCTTATTGGTGCTGTAATAGAGCTTCATCATCTCTTCCAGGGCGCTGTAGAGCTTGCCTGAATCATCATTGAGATGCAGGTCAGATTCGCTGCCTATATTGCCTTCCTTGTCTCTATAGCCGAATATCGCTCCTATATTCCTATCCGAAGCCTCTGCAATCCATCCGTCAAAAGTGCTGATTTGCAGGACTGCGTTTAAGACCGCCTTCATGCCGCTTGTCCCGGAAGCCTCGAATGGAGGGAGCGGATTATTCAACCAGACATCTACGCTGGAGGTAAGTATTTTAGCCAGGGAAATATCGTAATTCTCCAGCGCAATAATCTTTAAGTTATCATAGGACCCGCTAAGCGAGTCTATCTTGTCCAGGATATCATTGATGTAAGTGCGGCCTAGGTTATCGCTTGGATGCGCCTTACCCGCAAATATCACCTGAAGCGGACCGATATTTTGCGCGATATTGACTAACTTATCAATATCGTGCAGCAGGAGGCTCGGCCTCTTATAGGCGGCTATTCTCCTTGCCCAACATAAGGTGAACACATCTTTATCCAGCCTCCACTTATCAAGCAGGCTGCAAAGCTCTGATTTGTTAGCCTGGTGCGCCTTCCATAGTCCAGAGCGAAATGCCTCATCGAGCCTTAGCTCATTGGCCCTGGATAAAATCATGGGATTAAACCCGATATCCTGAAATACCGACGGAAACTTCTTAAACAGCTCCATAAACCTTTGCGAGATCCAGGTATAGGGATGGACGCCGTTGGTCACATATTCTATCTGCTCTTTATACTCCGGGAATTGCAGGTGCATTACCTTCTGATGATTTTTTGAAACGGCATTGATCGAAGAGGCGATATTCATCGAAAGCAAAGTCAGGTTTATTGCCCCGTGCTTCTCCCTGCCGAATTGCTCCATTATATCGAAGTCCTCTTTCTTAAAGATTTCTTTGAGCTCACGCAAAGGGAACCTGTCATGGCCTGCTTCAATCGGGGTATGGCAGGTATAAATGAATCTACCTTTAAGCTTTTCCGCATCGGCTCCCGAGAGACCCCTGGCCTTCTCGATGAAAGCAAATACCGCGTGGCCTTCGTTAAGATGGAATTTAGCGATATGATAACCGAGTTCTCTTAACGCCAAAATCCCTCCAAACCCCAGGATAACCCTCTGCAGGATCTTAATCCAGATATTATCGGTCCTGTAAAGCTGGTCCGTAAGACCTCTGACCTCCTGCCTGTTCGGTTCGATATTTGCGTCCAGCAGTATCAGCGGGATAGCGTAATCATGCTTATAGCTGTATACGTAATATTTCCATAATCTAAGATATATCTCCTCTGACTTTAAGGAAATCTTGATCCTGTTCTTCAAAGGTATGAGCCCGGGGTAAGAATAAAGGTCCCACTGCGTTTTTTCCGGGGCCTGGCCGTACTTAAACCAGAATTTTTGCCTGAAATAGCCGGAATGCCAAAGCATGCCTATGCCTACAGCAGGCAGCTTATAATCGGCCATGGTTTTCATGGTATCCCCTGCCAATACACCCAGCCCACCGCTGTATACCGGCAGGTCAATTATATTATCCATATTCAGGCTGAAGAAATAATCGGCAAGCCTGAAATTGGAGAAAACCTCATTGTCCGGTATTTTATTCTTAAGGTCAACCGGACGGTTAGTTGTAAATTTATTATAGAAACTGGTGGCCAGGCCATACTCCATCGAAAAATAGGCAAGTCCAGGCTCTATGCCTGAAAGAAGCTTCTTCTCGGCCAAGATTATAGCTTCTAAAGGCATCCCAAAGTATTTTCCGTCTACGATATCTTTAACATAGATAGAGTCATAAGAATCCACCTGGGCTAAAGAAAGGAATTCAGAAACCAGCTTATCTTCATTCATGCTTAATCCTTATCCTGTGGCTCCGTCGATATAACGCATTATAGCACAGCTATTCGATCAAAGCCACAATGTTATTCGTATCTTAATGCTTCAATAGGATCCAAATTGGAGGCCTTTTGGGCTGGCCAAATTCCAAAAATTACCCCCACGATTAATGAAAATGTCGTGGCAAGAATTATCGAAGACGAAGAAACCCTTACACTCCAGCCGGCAAAAAGAGTAATGAGTGCGGCTGTGCCACCTCCTAATAAAATGCCCGAGATACCCCCGAGAAATGACATCAATACTGACTCAATCAGAAACTGCACCATGATATCTTTTTTAGTTGCCCCGATTGCCTTGCGCAGGCCGATTTCACGCGTGCGTTCCGTTACCGACACAAGCATGATATTCATGATGCCTATGCCGCCTACTAAAAGCGAGATAGCTGCAATCGCACCTAACAATAATGACATGGTTTTAGTAGTAGTTTCTAACGTGTTTTTAATATCTGCCATATTCCTGATTTGAAACGTGTCTTGCTCGTCTTTGGCGACCAGATGGTGCTGCTTTATAATGATCTTGGTTATGGAATCCTGGACACTGGCTATTGCATCCGGACTCGCTGCTTCTACGGAAATTGAATCGAGATATTCTTTTCCAAGAACCCGGTACATTGCCGTGGTGACAGGGATAATCACTGTATCATCCTGGTCGCGAAAACCCGTTGCGCCCTTTTCAGGCAGTATCCCGATGACCTTGAAATTACTAAGATTTATCTTTATTGTCTCGCCGAGAGGATTGGCATCTCCGAAGAGTTGCTTAACTACTGTCATACCCAGCACCGCGACCTTATCCCTCCTCCTTACCTCTTCGTCTGTGAAAAACCTTCCCACTTCTGGGATTGCGGCGCGCATAGGGGCATACTCAACATCGTCCCCTTCTACCTGAGTGTTCCAATTTTTATTTCCGTACACAAGCTGGCCATTACCGTGAACCGAGGGGTTAATCCTTTTTATCCCTTCGGGAATTTTTTCAATTGCCTCTACATCTTGCATGGTAAAACGCGTCAGGCCTCCTGCCCCGGAAGATACCCCATGGACCCTTGCAGAGCCCGGCATTACCTGAATAAGGTTTGAGCCCAAAGACATCAACTGTTTCTCAATAGACTCCTTTGCCCCTGTCCCAACGGCAAGCATGGCGATCACTGCCGCAACGCCGATCAATATCCCCAGGATCGATAAAAAAGAACGCATTTTATGCGCTACCATTGCGCCAACCGCCTGACGAAGATATTCTAAAAACTGGGTCTCTCTTGCCTTCCTCTCTTGTTTCGATAACACCACTTCGATTATTTGATCTGCCTGGCTTTCTTCAGAATGCCTCGGAGCCGCTCCTTGTTTCTCATCGGAAATAACTCTCCCGTCAAACATGCGGATAACGCGCCTGGCATGCACGGCCATTTCACTTTCGTGGGTCACCATGATAATGGTCTTGCCTTTTTCATTCAAACCCTTGAGGATCGCGAGTATCTCTTCTTTGCTTTTTGAATCAAGGTTACCCGTAGGTTCATCCGCGAAAATAATCAAAGGGCCATTAACCAATGAACGGGCAATAGCTACCCGCTGCTGCTGGCCTCCGGAAAGCTCATTCGGCCGGTGGTTAATCCTGCTCGCTAACCCAACTTCTTCTATCCTTTGCCTTGCCTGAACCTTTAAATGTCGCTTTCCCGCGTAGACTAAAGGCAGCTCCGCATTTTCAAGCGCCGTCATCCTGGGCAAGAGATGAAATTGCTGAAAGACAAAACCGACTAGCCGGTTGCGTACGGCAGCTAATTCATCGTCAGAGAGGTCATTAAGCTTTTTTTGCCCCAGATAATACTCTCCTGAATCAGGGCGGTCAAGTAAGCCCAGGACATGCATAAGCGTAGATTTACCGGAACCGGAAGGACCCATGATCGCCACGAACTCACCCGGAGCGATCTCTAGCGATACGTCCTGCAAGGCCCTGACCTCTTCTGAACCCATATGATAAGTTTTGTAAATATGTTTTAGCTCGATCATTATCTTCTTCTGGACGGCAG